>CAZTXK010000200.1:0-4923 GCA_964617275.1 uncultured Dactylococcopsis sp.
TATAAAGAATATTCTAGAAAAACCGCAGTTTCAACATGAGAGGTTTGGGGGAAAAAGTCCGCAGGTTGGATGTGAGTAATTTCATATCCACTAGCGGTTAACTTGTTGAGATCACGAGCAAGGGTTGCTGGACGACAACTGAGGTAAACCAGTTTTGGAGGCAATAATTGGCTGAGAGTGTCTAAAACAGCGCGATCGCAGCCTTTTCGGGGCGGATCAAGGAAGACTAAATCAGGGGTTATCTCTAGCTGGGAGAGACAGTTTTCCACTTTCCCTACCTGAAAGCTGACATTTTCAATTTGATTCCGTTCGGCGTTCCGTTGGGCTTGCGCGATCGCGCTTCCCTGCGATTCAATTCCAATCACTTTTTTAGCGTGACAAGCAAGAGGAAGGGTAAACGTTCCCACCCCGCAATAAGCATCAACAACAGTTTCTGTTCCTGTGAGGGCTAATTTTTCTAAAATAAGATGACATAGTGCCTCAGCAGTTTCAGTATTCACCTGAAAGAACGTATCAGGGCGTAAATAAAAGGTTAATCCAGCAAATTCTTCTTCTAATTCGCCTTTTCCTGCAATACAGCGCGTTTCTTTGCCAAATAGAACATTATTGCGTTGAGCATTGTAATTGAGGCAGACTCCCACTAAATTAGGAAAGGTTTTTAACCAAGTTTGGGCTTGGCTTTCAATTCCAGCTAAATTGCCATCTGTGGTAATCAGGGTTAATAATACTTCTCCCGTTTTCCGTCCAATTCTCAGGGCTAAATGACGCAGTTTTCCGGTTCCTCTCGTTTCGTTATAAATTCCCCAGCCTTGGGTTTCGATATCTTGCTTAATTTGGGCTAAAAAGGGATCTAAGCGAGAATCTTGGACTGGACATTGATTAAGGTTGACTAATTTATGGGATCCTTTACGATAATACCCTGCTTGAACATTGCCATTTTCCGATCGCTGTAGGGGATAAGTAACCTTATTACGATAGTGTAACTCGCTGGGACTGCTTAAAATCGGTGCTATAGGCGGATTTTTTAGCTCTCCCAAGCGTTCAAGGGCATCTCGAATCACTTGTTCCTTGGCTTGGTGTTGATGGCTTAAGGCAATATGTTGCCACTGACAGCCGCCACATTTGTCCGCGACAATACATTGAGGACGAATGCGATGGGGAGAGGGGGTGAGGAGTTCTTGCACTTGGCCATGGGCATATTGGGGTTTAACCCGCACCAGACGAACTAAAGCGCGATCGCCGGTTACGGTATCAGGAACAAACACCACACGGTTATTCCAACGTGCTACTCCATCAGCGCGATCGCTGAGATCGCTAATTTCGACTTCAATTAAACTCCCTTGTTGCCATTTTGGCGTATCAGTTTGCGTCAGTGACATAAGATAATTCCCTTATAATTGTTAATGATCCGTTTCTTATAACCCCAAGAGTCGCTACACTACAAGATAGATATTATTCAATGCGATCTTAATAATCATGAGTGTAGTAAGCCAAGTTATTCTCCAAGCAGACGACCAACTCCGTTACCCTACTAGTGGGGAACTCAAAGGGATTGAAGAATACCTAAAAACCGGCGAGCAACGGATGCAAATTGCCCAAACCCTCGCCGAAAACGAAAAGAAAATTGTTGATCAAGCCAGTAAAGAACTCTGGAAACTCCATCCTGAGTATATCGCCCCCGGAGGCAATGCGTTTGGTTCCCGAGAACGTTCCCTATGCCTACGGGATTATGGCTGGTATTTACGGTTAATCACCTATGGCATTATCGCTGGGGATAAACAACCCATTGAAAGCATTGGCTTAGTCGGCGTTCGGGAAATGTATAATGCCCTGGAAGTGCCAGTGCCAGGGATGGCGGATGCCATTCGTTGTCTCAAAGACGCATCTCTAGCCTTATTAACAGAGGAAGAGGCACAACAAGCCGGCCCCTACTTCGACTACATCATTCAAGCCATGTCTTAACAATTTTCCTGTGAACAGTGAACAGTGAGCAATTTGGTAAAGGTTCATTGTTCATTGTTCAGGGTTACCACCAGTGTTATGCACCAATTTCCTTGGGTTTCCTTTATCCTGCTTTTCCTTGCCTGTGCTTTGTTTGGCTGGGTTGCTACCACCCTTAGCGAAGCCACGCCGGTTTTGATCTTACTTGGGAGTTTTTTATTACTAATGGATATGGGATTAACCGCCCCGATTACCCTGATTGAAATTTTATTTGGCAGTTGGCTAGCATCTGATAAACGTGCCTTTTTAACCGTTTTAGTTCTTGCTTTTGGCTTTGCAATGTTCCTAACTTGGATTCACATTTTTGCCCGACTGCTAGTATTACTCGCCGCAGGAACGCTCTTTCGCCTCGATTTACAAAAAACCCAATTTACTCGCTGGCAGGCTTTAACGATTTTATTGCTAACCTGCACCTTGGGCTATATCACTGGGATTTTGAGTTATAGGATTTTAGCTTAGTTTCAACCCATTGTTTCGCCTTACGGATGGCTTCGCTACGTGACCTTGCAAGGGGGGTTGCCATTGCCCAACCATAATCATATCCGATCCAAGCGGCATAAGTAATCTCTTCCTCTTCTTCGTCAATGCTAATTTCAATATCAAACCCCTGATAATTAAAAGAAAGAATCTTTTTTGGATAATGCGGCTCAAGAATCATGCTTAATGTGATTGCAAAAAAATAATATAAATTTTTATTTGTTATGTGTTATTTGTCAACTTGGTTTGTAATTTGGAATTGCGATAATTGCCATTCTCATAATTAATATAACTTATAGGGTGCATGCTCTATACACCCTATAATGAAATTTTAATTTTAGAGAGACCTAATTGCTAATTACTTCGCTTTTGCCAAGTTTTCAGCAGCAAAGTCCCAATTAATTAACTGATTTAAAAAGGCATCAATATAGCTACCCCGTAGATTTTGATAATCTAAGTAATAGGCGTGTTCCCAAACATCCATTGTTAGCAATGGGGTTTGTCCTGCGGTTAAAGGATTATCAGCATTAAGGGTTTTGGTAACCTTGAGTGTGCCATTATCAAGGACTAACCAAGCCCAGCCACTGCCAAATTGACCAGTGCCTGCGTTTTTAAATTCCTCTTTGAACTTATCTAAACCACCAAAGTCTGATTGAATTTTATCTGCTAATTCTCCTGTGGGTTCGCCACCGCCATTAGGTTTCATAGAATGCCAATAGAAGGTGTGATTCCAGGCTTGTGCGCCCGCATTAAAAATGGGGGTTTTACTATCGTCGCCAGCAATAGCTTTGATGACATCTTCAATGGGCTTGCGGTCAAATTCTGTCCCTTCTACCGCCGCGTTAAATTTTTTCACATAACCCGCATGGTGTTTATCATGATGAAACTCTAGGGTTTGCTTGGAAATAGCGGGTTCTAGCGCCGTGTAGTCGTAGGGTAATGCAGGAAGTTCGTATGCCATAGTGTCCTTTCTCGTTAAGAAATAAGGTGTTCTAGCAACGATAGTAATGTAAATTTTTGCTTAACGTAATCCCTATCCCCCCTTGAGGGATAGAAACTCATTTTGGCTCAAGTTTAAGCGTGAATCCCCCAATTTTCGAGCAATTATCCCTTGGAAAAGAATAAGAATGCAGTGGCTATTTTCCTAACTAACAAGTTCTGCCATTAGATCAGCAACAGGCACAATTTCTTTAGCACGTCCGGCGTTGCTACCGGCAAAAATTAAACCATTTTCCACATCTCCTTGAGCAGCCTTATGTAACGCTCGTGCAATACAATAATGTTCGCCGCGATCGCGACAACTACAAACCTCTAAACAACTGCCAAAACAACGTCGATCTAAATCAGGAGAGTGGTTTCTAGCTTTCTGGGCAAAGGAATTGTTCAACGCTCGACCTGGCAATCCCACAGGCGAAGGAACAATTGTCACATCTTCAGGATTAGCATCCCGATGGAATTCTTTATAGTTTTGATCCGCGTCGCATTCATCAGTGGTAATAAAACGGGTTCCCATTTGTACGCCACTTGCGCCTAAAGCCAGAGCCTGATCGATATCAGCGCGCTTCCAGATGCCACCGGCAGCAATGACAGGAATATCGACTTTTAACTCATCTCGTAGGTAAGTGACTAATTCGGGAATCACTTGTTCGGCTTCTAAATCTTCTGTCCCCAATTCCTCAGATTTTGCCCCCAAGTGACCTCCTGCCGTATTCGGATTTTCCACAATCAAGGCATCGGGTAATCGCCCGTATTTACGTTCCCATTTGCGGCAAATGACCTTAGCAGCGCGAGTGCTAGAGATAATAGGAACTAAAGCCACATCAGGATAATCGCGGGTATATTCTGGTAACTGTAACGGTAACCCAGCCCCAGCAATAATTAAATTGACCCCATATTCAGCAGCAGTGCGAGTAACGATTTCATGATCTTGCCCTGCAACCATCGAGTTAATCCCAATGATACCAGTAGGGCTAAGACGGCGAGCTTCTTGCAATTCATCAATTAAAGCTAAGCGGTTGGCTTCAAATAAGTTCCTTTTGCCTTGCTTGGGGTCAAAATAAGCAGAGCCAAACCCTAGCGCCACAGCAGAAACAATGCCCACGCCGCCGGCGTTAGCAACCGCACTCGCTAAACGAGCCCCAGAAATCCTAATGCCCATTCCGCCTTGAATAATGGGATAACGGGCAGTATGTTGACCAATACGAAGTGTTGGAAGAGTTGTCATGGTTATTGATTATTTTTTATGGACACTGAAACAAAGCAATTCCGTTTTATTGTAACACTTTATAGCTATTTAACTTTTAAGTTATATTGTAATTGTAAAAGTAATCGATCATTTCGGAGGTAACTGCAAGTGAATCATCCTAATAGTCTTCCACTAGAAAATACTGCCGTTCTGATAAACTTACACAAACTTAACCAAAAAGGTCAAACTTGACGTTAACT
>CAZTXK010000201.1:0-2745 GCA_964617275.1 uncultured Dactylococcopsis sp.
AATCACAAACATGATCTGACAAAAAAATACAGACAGCTCAAAAACGATAACGTATATTAATCATTAGACCTTTATGTCAAAGGGCAACAAGAAAACTACCAAATGAGATGATGATCGCGCTTTTAGGGGTAAACGGCGCGGTCTTTTTTTGTTTTTTAGGGTTCGCTACAATTTTAATAAAGCTCTCTTGTTGTCGCCGTCACGTTTTGCCCCATTTATGAATAAGTATTTTACCTTGGCTGTTTGTCTTGTCACAGCAACGCTTTTTCCAGCTACTGTATCAGCCCAGTTTATGTCGGGTGACGAAAGTTGTCCTGATCCTATCCTGTCGCGACTTGAAAGTCATGAAATTTCTCCAGGAGAAACGGTTGAAAGTATTGCGGAACAATATAACTTACTGCCGGAAACCATTGTCCGCCTTAATCCCAGTTTGCAGCAAGAAAGTGTCCCTGTGGGAACAGAAATTTTAATTCCGCCTTTTAATGGGGTTCGTATGGAAGTTCCCCCTGATACAACTTGGGAAGACTTAGAACAGGCTTATGGGGTTCGCGCTGATGTTTTGTTTGAACTCAATGGTTGCACCGCTCAACCGCAAGTTGTGTTTCTCCCTGGGGTAACGTGGGAAGATCAAGAGGAAGAGGTTTACACTTATACCGGCTTAAGTCACTATCCTCTCCCTGAGTCAGCCCCTGTGGGTCAAGATTATGGCTGGTACACCGATCCAGAGACAGAACAACGGCGTTTATATAGTGGCGTTAATTTAATGGCTGATGTGGGAACCTCGGTTTTAGCGGCGGAAGGGGGAAAGGTGACGTTTGCTGGCAAACATCCTCGGTATGGCAATTTAGTGATTATTCTCCATGATGGAAAACAAACTCGCTACGCTCATCTGGAAAGGATAACGGTAGAAGAAGATCAATCAGTTGCTGCCGGAGAAAAAATTGGAACAGTGGGAACCAGTGGAAAGTCTAGCGGTGAGAGATCATATCTTCATTTCCAAGTTCGTTATCAAACCCCCCAAGGATGGGTAGCGCAAGACCCGGCGATTCATCTGAGTGAACTAGATTAGATTAGTTTTGGGTTAATAAAATCACGGCGTAACTAGAAATGGCTTTTTCTTGTCCGACGGCATCCATTTTTTCATTGGTGGTGGCTTTAATGCTCACCTGGTCTAAATTGATGTCTAAGGTTTGGGAAACGCGATCGCGCATTGCTTTTAAGTGTGGTTTGAGCTTGGGCTTTTCAGCAATGACAACCGCATCAATATTCCCAATTTGCCACCCTTGTCCTGCGATTAGAGTTTTGACTTCCTGTAATAATTCAATACTATCAGCGTTCGCCCATTTGGGGTCAGAAGGGGGAAAATAATGACCAATATCCCCTAAACTTAATGCGCCTAACATAGCATCCATAATGGCATGAGTGAGAACGTCGGCATCGCTGTGTCCCACTAATCCTAAATCATGGGGAATATTGACTCCTCCGATAATTAAAGGGCGATTTTCTCCTAACTGATGAATGTCATAACCATTGCCAATGCGAATATTCATCTTTGTCTCCTGTAGATCCTTGTTCTCTATTATCTCGTGATTGCTCCCTCAGCTCGCATTCAGTATAAAATTTATCGAAATTACGATAAAATGAACACACTCGGAGTTTAAGCAGATAAATCTCGATGGTAGCCTTAGAAACAACGCCTAATTCTTTATTAAGTCTCGCTCAACAAACCCAAAACGCAGCGAAACAGTTAGCTGTCCTATCAACACAGCAACGGAATCAAGCATTAAGCGCGATCGCGCAGGCGTTATCTGCCCATCAAGACGAGATTATCGCCGCCAATCATCAAGACTGTGAGAAGGCTAAAACAGAGGGGATTCCAGAAGCGCTACAGGCAAGATTAAAATTAGATCGAAATAAATTACAAAGCGCGATCGCTGGCGTTCAAGATGTGGCAAAACTTCCTGATCCCATCGGTTCTACCCAAATTAATCGCGAACTTGATACAGGATTAATTTTACAACGCCTTACTTGTCCTTTAGGAGTCTTAGGCGTAATCTTTGAAGCCCGTCCCGATGCCCTCATTCAAATTACCAGTTTAGCGATTAAATCGGGAAATGGGGTGATTTTGAAAGGGGGGAAAGAAGCCCTTAATTCCTGTCAAACCTTAATCCAAATTATTCACAACGCCTTAGCCGAAACTGATGTTCCCTCAGATGCGGTGCAACTCCTCACCACTCGCGCTGAAATTCAGGAGTTATTATCTTTAGATCAATATGTCGATTTAATTATTCCGAGAGGTTCTAATTCCTTTGTCCGCTATATTCAGGAAAACACAAATATCCCTGTATTAGGACATGCAGACGGAATCTGTCATATTTATATTGATCAAGACGCTGATATCAATAAAGCGGTTACGATTACCGTTGATTCTAAAACCCAATATCCGGCAGCGTGTAATGCAGTAGAAACGCTGTTAGTTCACAAAGAAATTGCCAACGAGGTTTTACCCTTACTAGAAACAGCAATGACAAAAAAAGGAGTTACCCTACGCGGCGATGAAAACACCCGTCAAATTTTACCCCAAATCGAACCAGCAACAGAAACGGATTGGGAAACCGAATATGGGGGATTAGTATTAGCGGTTAAAATTGTTGAAAGTTCTGAAAGCGCGATCGCGCACATTCATACTTATAGCTCACGGCATACAGAA
Source organism: uncultured Dactylococcopsis sp. (assembly GCA_964617275.1). Lineage (GTDB taxonomy): Bacteria > Cyanobacteriota > Cyanobacteriia > Cyanobacteriales > Rubidibacteraceae > Halothece. The sequence goes on from CAZTXK010000201.1 coordinate 2,711, forward strand.
GCAATTATCACTGAAAATAGTAATCTTGCTCAAAC
>CAZTXK010000201.1:2845-4916 GCA_964617275.1 uncultured Dactylococcopsis sp.
AAATCCCAGTTTCCGTAATTTTTTGATAAAATCACGTCGCTTACAAGGTATCCATCGGCTCACGAATCGGCTCCTGATTCAAATTAATATTACTAATTACGGGCAAAGGATGACCTAATTTTAAGCCTAATAAAATCCAGTCTTCTAGAATGGAGCGTAATTCATTTTCACACTCGTTTTGGGTCGAACCAAATGCAATAACCCCTTTGGTTGATGGAATCCGACCACAAAATGTACTATCTTCCAATTGTTCGTAAATCGCTTGTGACATAGCAGCTTCGATATACTGACTTAAGATGTAATTAACACTCATTCTTCTTATTCAATAAAGATCGATCCTAACTAACTAATAATTTTATCTTAATATTAAACCTTTTACGCATAAAAACTTTTAAGATTGCAAAGGAACCCAATTTTGAAAGGTAGCCGCTTGTCCATGATACTCTCCATTGGCATCAATTAAATTCCAAATGATGCCATCTTCTATAAAAAATCGAGAACCGTCGGAGGAAATTCTAACACCGCGATAGTTGTCTATAAATCCTTGTTCCGATACCTTTTGCAAAATTGCCCTTCTTTCAGTTCTCTCCATTGGTTCTGCTGATTTTCTAGAAGGAAGTTGAATAAACTGATCCCATTCATAATGAAATAATTCAAGAGAAACTTGATTCCCAAAATTGAAAATGGGATCAGTTTCTGTTCCATGAGAAACAATCGCAAAGGGAGCCTTAAAAAGATCAATAATCGTGCGATTGGAGGGGGTTGCACCAACGAGTAATTCTTTGCCAGTTAAGCGATAAAAGCTATTTAGAAGCAGTTTTCCGTGTTCAATATAAAAGTTTGTCGTTAAGGCTCTTGGAGTTGAGATCATATTCAATCCTTAATTAGGGATCTTAGTAACCCCATTGTAAGGGGAAAAGAATGAGGAAAATAGATCTAAGTCCTACAGTTTTTTGGGGAGTTCTTGATCAACTTCAGGGAAATAACGACGGATTACGGAACAATCAAATTGGGAAAGAATTGCAGAAGGGGGTTCGCGATCGCGCAAAAAGTCAAAGGCGGCTTGAATGACTTGTTCTGGCTGTACTTGACTGTTTGACCATTTCTCATAATCGGAGCGGCTTAAGGTTACGTTGTACTGATAGCTGGAACCTCCTTCCTTGAGTTTAACTTGGTAAGACCAGCCGTTGTTTTCTTCTTTTGTGGATTGGATCTCAATATTAGCCATGACGTTAATTCTCTTATTATCTTCTACGCGGCTAGCTTAACTTAACTCCTCTAAAAACTGCTTTAATGTCTCTAGTGCTTCTGGGGTAATCTCATGTTGCATGGGAAACTCCTGATAAGTTACCTTGACTCCTTGCTGTTGTAGGGTATCTCTTGCTTTTTGGGCTGCGGTGATCGGAACCACGGGGTCTTGTGTCCCATGAATTATTAAGGTGGGTGAGGCGCTAGAGCTGCCTTGAGGCTCCGAATGAAGATAGCCAGAGAGGGCGCATAGCCCAGCAAAGGGGAACTGAAATCCTACATCAAGGGTCATTGCCCCGCCCTGAGAAAAGCCAATGAGAAAAGTACGTTGTGGGGGAACCCCTGTTTCGCTTTCTAGAGAGGCTAACCAAGTTTTTAGGGCTTGACGGCTTTGGTTTAACCCCTCCTCATCTCGTTGTTGTAGGTCATACCACATTTTTCCGCTAGGTGCAGTGGGATGAGGAAAAGGCGCGTTTGGAAATATCATTTGGGTTTGTTGCCAGTTGAAAAGAGGCGCAAACCTGGCTAAATTTTGAGCATTGGCTCCCCAGCCATGTAATGCAACTAATAAATATTTTGGAATATCGCTGGAGCTAGGAATAGTGATGGCTTCTAAGGTCATTAGTTTTTAGTGAATATGAATGTCTCCCCATTAGCAGATTACAGTAAATGTTAAGAATAGTAAACTAAATAGCAAAAACCCATTTAAGGAAGAAAACTGCGTGAACCTGTTAAAAACTCTTACCCAAAGTCAGAAAAAAAATTTGGCAATTTTAGGACTCTCTGGTTTATTGTTTTGGGTTAGTTTAACCAGTTTATTGCC
>CAZTXK010000202.1:0-4900 GCA_964617275.1 uncultured Dactylococcopsis sp.
TTAAAGTTGTCCAATCATTTTGTGGGTTTGCGGAATCACTCGCACCGTAGAAAGGGCTTCTTTGAAAAAGGATTGCCAGGATAACACTTGTTCTGCTGTCGGGGGCGTAGGGCAATTTCCCTCTAGTTGCGTTACCGGCTGTAAAATTACGGGAATCTCAGAACTGACCCCTGCAATGATGCTCCTTGCTTGTTTAAGATCCGCTTCACTGGTTTGATTGGAAACAATTAACTTGACAAATAATTCTTTTTGTGGTATGCACTGCCGTAAAAATTCCTCATGGGCGAGCCATTGTTTCTCTCCACTGACACTGGGAAGTTTCATATCCATCCCAATGCAGTCAAGGTAATCTGAAATTAAGGACAATTGTTGCGGGCGATGTCCTCCCGTTTCTAAGTAAATCGGTAACTGGGTTGTTGCTTTCAGTTTTGGCAAAAATTGCTGTAAAAATTTAGCGTGAAGCAGGGGTTCGCCACCGGTTAAACTAATGCTATCGTGCAACTGAGGCTGATGTTGCTGTTTAATCCACGTTAATAGCTGATCTTGGTCAATGGGATTGGGATAAATATTAAAGTCTCGTTGTCCGGGGGTTTCTTCGATGCGACATTGACGATCAGCTTTCCAAGTATTAGCACTATCACAAAACCAACAGCGTAAGTCACAACCGCCAAAGCGAATAAAAATTTGTCGCGTTCCGACATTTAAGCCTTCTCCTTGGATAGCAGAGAAGACTTCAACGAGGTTAGCTGTGGCTGTTGTCACTAGAGTCATAGTTGGTTGCTTTCTACTTTATGTTAAAAGTCCAGAGGGAATATCAGTCATTTCAATTTTTTCCACCCCTCGTTCAATGACATATTTGTTTTGCTGGCGAGTTTTTTTCTTAGCAGAAGTAGAAGAACGCATTAATTTAATGGCTTTGTGATAAGCTGCGGTTTGCCCTTTAATTAAAAATAAATCGGCAGCGCGTCGCCAGTCAGAAAATGCTTCCGACTTTTCTCCTAGTTTAGCGTAAGCCAAGCCACGGTTGTAATAGGCATTGGCATATTTTTGGTCTAAACTAATCGTATTATAGTAATCATCGATCGCGCCTTCGATATCCCCACTGTTATATCTGGCGACACCGCGATTATAATAGGCTTGAGTCAAGTAAGGATTTGCGCGAATGACATGACTAAAGTCTGGAATCGCTTTGTCATATTCTTTGAGCTGACAACGGGTTAAGCCCCGATAATAATAGGCTTTGGTAAGATGAGGGTTTAGTTCGATCGCGCGATCGCAGTCTGGTAAGGCTTGATCGTAATTTTTGAGCTTAAAATGCGCCCCAGCCCGAGTGGCATAAGCCATGGCATCTTTTTCGTTGAGTTTCAAAGCGCGATCGCAGTCTTGCCAAACTTTCGCATATTTTCCTAGCTTAAAATAAGCTCTGGCTCGATACACATAGGCATCAGCATAATCACTCTTTAAAGAAATCGTATGAGTAAAAGACTCTACCGCCTCGCGATACGCTTTTTGCTCATAAAAATTAATTCCCCGTTGCAGTGACACTTGAGGCTGTTTTGAGGCTTTGCCCCCTAACAGTAATTTGAAACTTTCCCATAAATTAATTAGAAGCATTTCTACAAGCCTTATTATCTTTCCTATCTTTATAGTAGAGATTTAGATCACTAAAAAAGCTTCGTAGAATTAGGGAATTTTCAGGGGTAAAAAATAACTTAATACCCGTATTTTCTAGGAAAGTCGCTTCATTTTAACCATGACACCTGAAAACTAAGCATTAAGAGTTGCTTCTTTTAATAGTAAGAAAAGTTAATACTCAGAGGATAAAGTATCTTTTCCATCTTGAGAAGAAAAACTTGCCTCAGTTTCTCCTTCTTCCACCACAATGACGGTAATATTATCAGACCCGCCATTTCCTTTTGCTGTTTCGATCATTTTGGTAACAGCTTCCTCGCAAGTTTCGGTGGAGTTGAGATAATTAGTAATCTCTTGTTCAGATACTTCTCCCGTTAAACCATCACTACACAATAACAAGCGATCGCCGGGCTGAATATTGAGAAAATCAATATCAATACTATAAAGTTCTCTTCGTCCTAAACATTGGGATAAAACATGGCGCCAAGGATGAACCTCTGCCTCTTCTGGGGAGATAGTTCCCGACTTCAAAGCCCAAGCCACCCAAGTATGATCTTCAGTCAAGGGAGTGAGTTCATTTTCTCGCCAGAGATAAAGTCGTGAGTCTCCCACATGAACACACCAAGACTTATCATAGCGAAAAACCACCGCCACCACTGTTGTTCCCATTTCCGCCCGTTCTGGGTGCGTTTGCTGGTCTTCAATAATTTTTTCGTTGGCTTGTTCTACCGCCTTGTGTAGTAGCGTTTCCGAATCAATATCTGAGTCCCAATATTGTTCTAAGTAATCGCTAATGGTTTCTGTGGCAATTTTACTGGCTTCTTGTCCACCAGCGTGTCCCCCCATTCCATCAGCAACAATAAAGAAACGCCCTTGGGGGTCGTAGTATAAGCAGTCTTGATTGACTGCACGCATGATTCCGGTATCGGTTCGCCCATTAAAGCGACGTTTCATAGCTCTTTTCAGTAGTAACAGTTGACAAAAAATGAATTAGCTTAATTCTAACTTTTAAGCGGAGAGATTACTTACTGCATTCGATCCCAACGATCTAAGCGTTTTAATAACCGAATAAAGGCAAATCCACAAGCTCCAGCCGCGACTCCCATAATACTGCCAAGGATGATCAATTCATTAATGATAAAGAGAGTTGCTGAAATGATAAAAGCAGCCATAAGCAGGGTATAGTTCGTGCCTAATTGAACCCCACTCATCCGACGGAGAATGCGATCGCTTTCAATGGAACGAACCCGCATCCGGATATCGCCCTTTTCGAGTTTATCAATGGTTTCCTCTAAACGACGGGGTAATCCCAGTGCGGTGGAACTAACTTGCGCGGCTTGGCGGCTAATTTCATCAAAGAAAGTTTTACTATTGTCGTAACCGTTATTATTCATAACATCCATTGCATAAGGTTGAGCCACTTCCATAAAGTTAAATTCAGGATCAAGTGTTTTACCAACCCCTTCCAGAGTAGAAAAGGCTCTCATCACAAAGGTAAAGGTTGCGGGGAAACGGAAAGGATTATTGTAAGCAATTTCATACAAATCATCACTGATCTCAGCAACAGATTGTTCTTCAAAGGGTTCATCCATGAAGTTATCGAGCATATACTGGATCGAGCGGCGCACTGGGGTCATATCGCCAGTGGGGGCTAATGCACCTAACTCTACCAAAGAATTGAGAACGCGATCGCCGTTTTTTTCGGCAACCCCAAATAGTGTTTCTATTAATTGTTCCCGAACATTTCCCTGAATCCGTCCCATCATGCCAAAATCATAAAAAATCAGCTGTCCTTGGGGACTCACGGCTAAATTTCCGGGGTGAGGATCAGCATGAAAGAAGCCATCATAGAGTAACTGTTGCAGATAAGTTTCTGCCCCTAAACGAGCAATGAGACTGCGATCAACTCCTGCGGCATCTAAAGCTTCATGGTTGCTCACCTTAATCCCGGGAACAAACTCTAGGGTTAAAACCCGCAGGGAGGTATAACGCCAATAAACTCTCGGAACACGCACCTCTTTATAATTTTGAAAATTGCGGCGAAACGTATCCGCATTCCGTCCTTCATTGAGATAATCTGCTTCTTGCCAAAGAATGCGACAACATTCATCATAAATGCCAATCCAGTCTCGCCCTTTTCCCCAACGGGGATGATTTTGAAAATAACGAGCAATGCGTTTGAGAATCGCTAAATCAATGGTAAATAGCTTTTTCAAACCCGGACGTTGGACTTTTACCACCACCGTTTCCCCACTATGGAGTTGGGCTTTGTGAACTTGTCCTAAACTAGCTGCCGCTAAAGGCGTAGGGTCAAAACTAGCAAACAGTTGAGCGACCGTTTTCCCCAAATCTTCTTTAACAATGGCTTGCGCCTGTTCAAAATCAAAAGCGGGAACTTTATCTTGCAGTTTCGAGAGTTCTTCTACATATTCAGCCGGGAAAATGTCAGCACGGGTAGAAAATAGCTGACCCACTTTAATAAAGGTGGGGCCCAGTTCTAATAGGCTTTCTCGAATCCAAACTGCTCTCGCTTTACGACGAGCTAGTTTTTTCTCTTCAGTATAACCGCCAATATAGCTCCATTTTTTTCCTTCTAACCAGAGCTTAAAGATAAGGGTTAAAACAAATAGCCAAATATCGAACCGTCGGCGGTTGCGAGAATAGTTTTCTCGATTCCAACGATAGGCTTTTTTTCCCGCTTCTGGAGAAGAAGAGGGGATCAATTTTTTAGGGTTTAGGGGAGTCCGATTTGATTTCTCAGAGAGCGCAGACACAGCAGGATTCCTTGATTGCGTTTTAGCGGTCGAATTAATGGAAAACTTGGAAGAAAAGAGATGTTATTTAATTATTTCTTTTGATTTTTATAAGCGTTCAGTTCGGTTCGTAAGCTCGCGATGGAAGCTCTTAATTCATCAACCATCGCTTGGACATCTTCAGGAGAACGCTGTGTCGCCTGGGAGGTGCTTGTTGAGGAACTGTTGCTTTCGGTAGAAGCGGGAGCTTTGCCCTCCTGATTTTCAGCACGAGCCATGACTTCTTCTACAAATTCTCGCATGGCTTCTTGCTGTTTGGCTTCGAGTTGTCCGAATTCGCTTAGAGTATTGGTGACAGTATCCTCTAGACGTTCGCCAAGCACTTCCGCAAAGGCGCGACCAACATAAAAGGCGTGTAGAGCAGGGTTACTCATAAAATTAAGTTTGCTACAAAATATAGGTTTCGTAACAAATTATAACGTGGAGATGAGAACTCGCTTCATCTGTCTTGCTGT
>CAZTXK010000203.1:0-4895 GCA_964617275.1 uncultured Dactylococcopsis sp.
AAGAAAGCTAGAGAGGTTTGGAAATGTAACTTAAACTAAGGGAGGAGTGAAATTAATGGAGATAACAGGATAAAGAATAAGGATGAGAGATTTTCAAACCATTGCCAACACAGATTATGATCTAATTATTATTGGGGGTGGCGTTAATGGGGCTGCCACTGCTCGGGATGCCGCCTTGCGAGGGCTAAAAACAATTTTACTGGAAAAAAGCGACTATGCCAGTGGCACGTCGAGTTGGTCAACTCGTCTCATTCATGGTGGGTTACGTTATCTGGAATATTTTGAGTTTTCCTTGGTGCGAGAGTCGCTGCGAGAACGAGAAGTTTTGCTTCGTACTGCCCCTCATTTAGTAAAACCTCTGATGCTAACTGTACCCGTTTATGGAGATCGATCGCGCCCCTATTGGAAAATCCAAGCGGGAATGTTTCTCTATGATATTTTCAGTTATGATAAAACCCTTCCCTCGCATCGAATGCTTTCCCACGCCAAATTCCATCAACTGTTCCGTTATTTAGACCAAGAAGGATTAAAAGGAGGCGCACAGTATTATGATGGACAAGCGGTTTATGCCGAACGTCTCTGTTTAGAAAATATTATTGCTGCCACTGAAGCTGGTGCAACCTGCCTTAATTATACGGAAGTTACCAATTTAGTTCGAGAGGGAAACCGAATTAAACAACTCCAGTGTGAAGACAAACTCACCGGGGAAACCTTTACTGTTCAAGGCAGCGATCGCGCTACCATTGTTAATACCACTGGCCCGTGGGTCGATGAAATTTGCCAACGGGGAGAAGAAAATGGGGAAAGTATTTCCATCAGCAATCAGCCCAAAATTGGGGGAACTAAAGGCAGTCATATTGTGGTGCCGCCCTTTTCCGGTGCGCCCGATACCGCCCTTTATGTCGAAGCAAAATCCGATGGCCGTCCCTTCTTTATTGTGCCATGGTTAGGAATGTATTTAATCGGAACCACTGACCTTCGGTTTCAAGGAAGCCTAGATCAAGTGAAAGCCGATAACGAGGAAATTGATTATCTCTTACAGGAAACTAACCTCATTATCCCCAGCGCACAACTCACCCGTGAAGATATCAAGTTTACCTATTCTGGGGTGCGTCCACTTCCTTATGCCTCCCCCGGACAAAAACCCGGCAGTGTCAGCCGTAAACATATCCTACATGATCATTCCACCGAGGGAATCAATAATGTGATCTCCTTAATTGGGGGCAAACTAACCACCTTCCGTCATGTGGGAGAAGAATTAGTCGATACCGTATTGAAAAAGCAAAAACGGAAACCCTCTCCTTGTCCAACTCTCGATACTCCCTTTCCTGGGGCAATTTTTCCCAGTGATGAGAAAGTGACTGCAACGGTGAATCAATATCGCGATCGCGTTTCTCTTGCTACTCTAGATCATTTATTTACCCTCTACGGGGCAAGAGCCGCCGAAGTCTTACAATTAACAGAGGAATCTCGGGATCTTGCTACTCCTATTACTCCCCAATTACCTGATATTAAAGCACAAATTGTTTACGCCGTTCGCCATGAATTTGCCCATAACTTTATTGATATCCTCCGTCGTCGCACCACCATTGCGATGCAGTTAAATTATGGTTTAGATGTATTACCGATTGTCAGTGACGTTTTACAAACCTATTGTGGTTGGAGTCAGCAAGCGGTGGAAAAATCCCAGCAAGGGTATCATCAGTATATGGCGAACAACTGCATTCCCGACTATGTTTTAGAAGAAAAAAAAATGACAGCATCCAAGAAATAATGAGAAAAACTTGAATATAGCAGTTTTTACGGTTCTTGAGGTACATTCTTAATTTGGGTTCTTGCTTCCTTATTCTTTGATGACTTGCCAAATAACATCCACCGACTCAGTTTGTACCTCAACTGACTAAGAAACGCTATAATTCTTTACAGGTTATCGGTTATTGGCTAGGAATTTAATCATCCCGCCTTAAACTGACGAATGCTTATCTTTATTTTAATTTGTAATACTTTTATTTGTTTAATTAATTGTTACCTATTGTGGCAAATTATAAAATGGAAAAAAAAATTAACGCAATTAGCGGATACTCTTGAAAGTTTAGAAAAACAAACTCCTTTTTTGATGACTTTAATGGTGCTAAACTTCCGAAAAGCTGAATATCAAGCTCTCATGTTTCGTCAAAAGTATGGAAATTTACAACAAAAATCACAACAAATACTAACATTAGTTCAGTTCTTAAAGTGGCTTTTGCAAAAATATCGCGCTTGGAAATAGATAGAAAATAGACAATAAGCAGCTCATAGGGGATAATGAAAATAATATTACACCATTTCTAAGAAGTCATGCTAGACTAGGGTGCTAATTAGTGACCAGTGATCAGTTACCATTTAACTGTAACTATGGTTTCCAAAAATGGTATTAGTAAGCAGAGATCGCAAGTAAAAAATAAGTATTGAAATTAATTCATGATGACAATATTTCTAATCTCTTTTCAGCAAATAATAAATGGTTTAGTGATTGCAACGGCAGAAAGACCAGATATATTAGATCAGATTGATCGCGTTTTTGCTCAGATTGTTGACATCCTAAAAACCATTTTCTTTTATCCCCTATTTGGCTTTCCCATTATTGTTCTCTGGTTAATTCTGGGGGGCGTTTATTTCACCATTCGCATGGGGTTAATTAATATTCGGGGCTTTAGTCATGCGGTAGCCGTTCTCACCGGACAATATCAAAATAGTAGTGACGAGGATGATGATCAAGAGGGAGAAGTTTCTCCTTTCCAAGCGGCTTCCACTGCCCTTTCGGCAACGGTTGGTTTAGGGAGTATTGCTGGATCCGCGATCGCGATTCAAATGGGTGGCCCCGGGGCAATTGTTTGGATGATTATTGCAGGCTTTTTGGGGATGTCCACAAAGTTTGTCGAATCCACTCTCGGACAAAAATATCGCCAAGTCAAACCCGATGGCAGCGTTGCCGGCGGCCCCATGTATTATCTGTCTAATGGCTTGGGAGAATTAGGCTTAGGTTCTCTTGGTACGGGTTTGGGCATCTTATTTGCCATTCTCTGTGTCTTAGGAACTTTTGGCGCGGGGAATATGTTTCAGGCAAACCAGTCTTATGCTGCCTTAGCTGGAGTTTTACCCTTTATCGAGGATCGCAGTTGGTTTTTTGGCATCGTCATGGCGTTACTGGTGGGGGTAGTCATTATCGGTGGGATTAGTCGCATTGGCGTGGTTACCAGTCGTTTAGTTCCCCTAGTGGTCTTGTTTTATATTACAGGCTGTCTCTGGATTATTGGGACGAATTGGCAGTTGATTCCAGAAGCGATCGGAACAATTCTTGAAGGCGCATTTTCTCCCGGGGCAATTGAAGGGGGATTAGTGGGCGTAATCGTGCAAGGATTTCGTCGGGCTGCCTTTTCTAATGCGGCTGGTATTGGATCATCAGCGATCGCGCATTCGGCAACTAAAAGCGATCAACCGGTACAAGAAGGTCTCATTGCTGCCACTGAACCCGTTATTGACACCATGATTGTCTGTAACCTCACTGCTATTTCCATTGTTATTACGGGGGTTTATGAAGGGTTTGCCGTAGGAGAAGCCACAGGAATCCAACTCACTGCTGCTGCTTTTGGCACAGTCGTCAATTGGTTTCCCACTGTTCTTGCCATTGCCGTGATTTTATTTGCTTTCTCCAATATTGTTTCTTGGAGTTACTACGGAGAACAAGCATGGATGTATCTCTTTGGCGAGGATAGCATTATTCTCTATAAAGTCCTCTTTATCATCTTTGTTTTCCTCGGGTCAGTGATTGAATTAGGAACCGTTTTAGACTTTAGTGATATTATGCTCATTGCCATGTCAGTTCCCAACTTAATTGGCTGTTTCTTACTCGCCGGTCAAGTGGGGGATGATTTGAAAGTGTATATGGAAAAACTGCGCTTAGAACGAGCAATGGCAAAAACTTCGGCGACTGAAACCACAGAAGAAGCTGAAGAATATACCGAATCCTCCAAAAAATAAGTGAATAACTGGGAATATCGACAAGTTACGATTCAAGGGGAAAAACAACGGCTCGATCGCGCTTTAGCCTCCCACTTCCCTGATTTATCTCGTTCTCGATTGCAAAAACTCATTGAACAGGGATATTTGACTGTTGATGGGGTAGTTTGTACCCAGAAAAAATATTCCGTGCAGGGAGGGGAAGAAATTTGTCTTTCGCTTCCGCCCTTACAACCCCTGAATTTAGAACCTGAGTCGATTCCCCTTGATGTTCTCTATGAAGATGAACAGTTAATCATTGTCAACAAACCAGCAGGGTTAGTGGTGCATCCCGCCCCTGGAAATGAAACAGGAACGCTGGTTAATGCTTTACTTGCCCATTGTGATAACTTAGCAGGGATTGGCGGCGTAGAACGCCCTGGCATTGTCCACCGCTTAGATAAAGATACCAGTGGCGCATTAGTCGTAGCAAAAACCGATCGCGCCCATCAAAGTTTACAAGCCCAAATTCAAGCAAAAACGGCTGTGAGGGAGTATCTGGGGATTGTCCATGGTTCACCCAAAGAAGAAACAGGAATCATTGATTTGCCCATCGGCCGCCATCCCGTTGATCGCAAAAAAATGGCGGTAGTAGAGAAAGGAGGAAGAAACGCCGTTACTCATTGGTGGGTGGAGAAAAGGTTAGGGAATTATACTCTCATGGGCTTTCGTTTAGAAACTGGGCGCACTCATCAAATTCGCGTCCATTGTGCTGCGATGAAACATCCCATTGTCGGTGATCCCGTTTATAGTAAAAACGCCGCTTTAGGGGTAAATTTATCGGGACAAGTATTGCACGCGAGAAAACTAGAATTAGCGCATCCTATCACAGGAGAAACTATTAGCGCGATCGCGCC
>CAZTXK010000204.1:0-3373 GCA_964617275.1 uncultured Dactylococcopsis sp.
TAACGCCCCCCAAAGTTGTGTCAGGGTCATAAGACTGATTCCTAATTAATTACTAAGATACAATAGGATTTTCTCTCGTTAGTTTAAAGGTAACTTTTACGTCCGATGAATCAACGCGATCCAAATTCATCTCACCAGTCTGATAATCAATCTTGGATTAAGGGAGTTTTTTCAATTTGGCAAAATACTAGCAATCGCTTTCAATCCCTTCTCCCCTTTCAAAAAGCCACAGACCAACTGAAACAATGGTTTACGGTTTCGGAAGAAGAAGTCGCCGAGATTCTCACCAAAGTTCGAGAAGAATTACCAACAACAGAAGTCATTTTAGCAGGAAAACCTCAGTCTGGAAAAAGCTCGATTGTTCGCGGTTTAACTGGGGTTTCCGACGAGATTGTCGGGCAAGGATTTCGTCCTCATACTCAGCATACCAAACGTTATCCCTATCCCTCTGAAGATTTACCATTAGTGATTTTTACTGATACTATCGGTTTAGGGGACATTCCAGAAAATACCCCAAAAATTATTGAAGAATTAGAAACCAGTTTAGAAGCAAGTGCCGATCATCGCGCTCGCATTTTAATTTTAACCGTAAAAATTAATGATTTTGCCACGGAGACTTTACAAAAAACGGCGCAAGCATTACGGCAAAAATATCCGAATGTTCCTGTTTTATTAACAGTTACTTGTTTACATGAAGGGTATCCCCCAAAAATCGAAAATCATCCTGACTATCCACCAGATTTTGAAACCATCGAACGTCCTCTTGGTAAAATTAAAGAAATCTTTTCGGGGTTATACGATCGCGCGGTTGTAATTGATTTTACCTTAGAAGAAGATGGCTATACCCCAGTTTTTTATGGGATAGAAGCCCTCCGCGACAGTTTAGGGGAATTACTCCCAGAAGCGGAGGCGAAAGCGATGTATGAGTTATTAGATACCTCAATGGGGGATCAATTAGGGAGTCTCTATCGGGATGTAGGGAGACGCTATATTTTAGCCTTTTCTATTATTGCGGGAACAGTGGCAGCGGTTCCCCTTCCTTTTGCGACAATGCCTGTTTTAACGACGCTGCAAGTTTCTTTAGTGGGGGTATTAGGAAAACTCTATGGACAGCCCTTATCTTTTTCCCAAGCTGGTGGCGTTGTTAGTGCCATTGCGGGGGGATTTTTTGCTCAATTAGTGGGGCGAGAATTAATTAAATTTATTCCGGGATTAGGAAGCGCGATCGCGGCTTCTTGGGCTGCTGCTTATACCTGGGCGTTAGGAGAAGGGGCTTGTGTTTATTTTGGGGATTTAATGGGCGGAAAAAAACCTGATCCCGAGAAAATTCAATCTGTCATGCAAGAAGCCTTTACCGAAGCAAAAGAACGGTTTAAGAAGAAATAATACATTAGTCATTAGTCATTAGTCATTGGTTATTGAGCGACCAACAACAAAGGACGAAGGACAAATCACAAAGAACAGAATCTTTACCACTCACAATCGTTGAGGTTAGTTTGGCTTAAATTCGTTTCCTCTAGATTAGCCCCTTGTAATTTAGCCCCACTAAGATTGGCTAAGGCGAGACTCGCCCGATGAAAGTCAGCTTCTTTCAGGTTAGCATTACTGAGATAAGCCCCTGATAAGTCAGCACCGCTTAATTTTGCCTTTTGTAAATTACTTTCCGATAAATCTATATCGGTGAGATCAGCGCCGCGCAAATTAACCCGAGACCACTGCGCCCGATTTAGATCTAATCCTCGAAGCGTTGTTCCTCTTAAGTTAGCCCCAGTAAAATCTGACTTGGGATTGAGATTGGCAATTTGACAAAGCTCTAGAAAGTTATTACTGGCGGCTTGTTTAACCCTTTCTAGAGTGGCTAATAACTCTTTAGTCTCGGTTTGGGGTGACTCAACAGGAGACAGTAACCCTCCTGGGGTAGATTGGCTCATCTCTAGCGAAATCAGGGGAGAGGGAAGGGTGAGGGCTAAAAAGAGGGCAATTGTACGATAGAGAATGGCTTGCTTATTGGGGCGCAAATCATGTCGCCATAAGCCATCACTTTCGATAATGAGAATATCTGACTGCGCTACGGTAAAATTTGCTTCTAGTGACCAGTTAGGAGAGGTGGTGACAATTGTTCCTAAAGGGATGGTTTTTAGGGTGTTGTTTAATACTTCTGAGCCTGTGGGTAGGGCAAATTTCCAAGTGGGATGATCGACAGTGGGAAATTTGCTGATGGGTAAGTAATTGCTAATCTCTTCGCTCAAGCTAGTGAAATGAGCATCTTTGAGGTGAAATTGGAGCATTCCTCCCGTTACGCCATATTTAACTGTACCTGAGTCAGAGATTACGCCTTCCTCAACGGAAGGCGCCTGCTCTGACCGTTGCTCTAAGGGGAACTGTTGAGGACGAAATTGACCTTCTATAGCAAGTTGTATTTCTTGGGGGCTTGAGGAATCACCCAAGGGCGTTGCGATGAGCGTAAGATCTAAAATCTCTGTCTGCTGGGTTAAGCGCACGGTTTCTTTCATGGAGGAATCAATTGATTAGGTCACCATCTCATTCTTGATAGTACCAAACTTGGAGAGGGGGAAACGAAAAAAAAAGCCGCGCCCAATTTAGGACACGACTTTAAGATCATCAGATTAGAGATGAAGGAAAAAAACTACGCGATCGCTGCCATTTTCACTTCATTTTCATTGAGCATCCGTTGCAATTCTTCTGCATCAACGGTTTCTCGCTCAATCAGAGCCTGTGCCAACTCATCCAAGATATGGCGGTTAGACACTAAAACATCTTTACAGCGACGATAGGCTTGTTCGACTAGATTGCGAACTTCCTCATCAATCGCTGAGGCAGTTTCATCCGAGTAATCGCTATCGGAGGCAATATCCCGTCCCATAAAGACGTTGCCATTTTGACGACCTAATGCAACTGGGCCTAAGCGATCGCTCATTCCTAAGCTGGTTACCATTTGACGAGAAACTCTTGCCACTTGCTGTAAGTCATTGGAAGCACCAGTGGTGACTTCTTCCTCACCGAAGATAATCTCTTCGGCAATGCGACCGCCTAATGCAACCGCCATTTGGTTTTGCAGGTAAGACCGAGAATAGAGTCCAGAGTCTAACCGTTCTTCACTGGGGGTAAACCAAGTTAAACCACCGGCAGCCCCACGAGGAATGATGCTGATTTTCTGGACAGGGTCATAGTCTGGCATTAATGCACCCACTAAGGCGTGACCTGCTTCATGGTAAGCGACTAATGCTTTGCGTTGTTCGCTCATGACACGGTCTTTTTTCTCAGGACCGGCAAGAACGCGATCGATGGCATCATTGACCTCATCCATGGAGATTTCAGTTAAGTTGCGACGCGCCGCTAAAATTGCCGCTTC
>CAZTXK010000204.1:3473-4893 GCA_964617275.1 uncultured Dactylococcopsis sp.
CCGCCGCCTAAGCCAGCACCACGCTGACGACCAACGGCATCAATTTCATCAATGAAGATGATACAGGGCGCGTTAGACTTGGCTTGTTCAAATAAATCGCGAACACGGGAAGCCCCAACGCCGACAAACATTTCCACAAATTCTGAACCTGAGATTGAGAAGAAAGGAACACCCGCTTCTCCTGCGACAGCTTTGGCTAAGAGGGTTTTACCCGTTCCAGGGGGGCCAACTAATAAAGCTCCTTTCGGGATTTTTGCTCCCACATCGGTGAAGCGTTCCGCATTTTTTAAGAAGTCAACTAATTCCGTTAACTCTAGTTTGGCTTGTTCAATCCCAGCGACATCGTTAAAGGTGACATTGGTTTGCGGTTCCATTTGCACTTTCGCTTTGGATTTACCAAAGTTCATCGCTTGAGAACCGGGACCGCCTTGCGCCCGACGTAGGAGAAAGAATAAACCCACTAAGAGAAGTATGGGGAAGAAGAGGCTGCTGAGAGCGCGGAATAAGAAGCCATCATCATTTTCAGGTTGTACAGAAATATCGACATTGTTTTCTGTGAGAATGTCGATTAGTTGCGGATCGTTGGGAAGATTAACCTGAACTTGTTGTCCGTCTTGGGCGGTGGCAATGGCTTCAGAGCGATCGCTGTTTAGTTTAACGGTTTCGACATTGCCATTTTCCACTCGATTGATAAATTCACTATAACGCCATGTTGCTTGGGTTTGCGGTTCTTGATCTAAGAATGCAGTTGCCAAAGCAATCACGACAATGGCTAGCAGGGCATATAACCCGACATTACGCCATTTTTTATTATTATTATTGTTATTCACGCTTAACCTCCGTAGTTGAGAGTTTATGGTGCGACTATATTTCCTTTTTATCTATTATCCCTGGGGAATATGAACACGCCATTTTTTTTGCCTCCGATATTAATTTATGTTAACGTTTCTGAGAAGGTCTTGACAGGAGTTGACAAAATTATCTACCTAGGGTATAGCCTTAAGAAGAGATTGTCTAGGGAAGAGCGTCATGGAAAACCTGTTGCAAGAAAATTGTATTCCCTGCCATGGGGGCGTTTCTCCAATTAGCGAGGAGGAAATCAACCAATATCAACCTCAACTCCCAGACTGGTCGATTGTTAATCAGGAAAACACGCCTTACCTTGAACGCTGTTACCAGTTATCGGATTTTGCCACGGCGCTGGTTTTAGCCCAGAGAATTGGAGAAATTGCTGAACAACAAGGACATCATCCTACTTTGATTGTGGAATGGGGGAAATTAACGGTACAGTGGTGGACTCATGCGATTAATGGGCTGCACCGCAACGATTTCATTATGGCTCGAAAAACGGATCAAATCTTTCAAGAATGGAAAGCTGAAGATTAGGAAGCGCGATCGGTTTCGTTAGCTACGAAAGAGA
>CAZTXK010000205.1:0-4856 GCA_964617275.1 uncultured Dactylococcopsis sp.
GATTAATTATAAACCTTACCGCCACCCCATTTTTTACCGCGAACATTGGGTTGAATGAGAATATGAGCCGCGATCGCTTCTAGATCATCCTCCGTTAAATTTCTCATTTCAGGATAGATATCAGCGCGATTAACATTGGGATGAATTTCTTTAATATCCATTTCCCCATCATAAGTGGTGGGGTTTTTGAGATAGTCAATAATCCCAGCAATGTTATCTCTGGGGGGTTCAGCACGTTCTAGCGCCTCAGAACTCAGTCCCACGTTAGGATTGGTTTTAGTCACTCCTCCTAAGTGACATTGAGAGCAAGTATCATTAAAAAGCCGTTTTCCTTTCTCGGCTTCTTTGATACTAATGACCACTTCATCCCCTTGTTCATTATATTTAACCGTGCGGGCTTCTTCGTTTAATTCCAACGCTGTCGCTGGACTCGCTAAAAGTTGCCAAGCAAAAAAGACAGTGGCAACTGTTAGTAAAATCAGTTTTCTTAACATAAATAGTTCTCCTCAAAACGCTTTTTGATTTTTAATTGGGTTTTCTAATCTTGGTACTTCTGTCAACATCAATCTCAAGAGCAAGCTACAGGGCTAACTGCTGTGAGATAAAATTTGTTGAATCACCGCTTTCGCGTCTTCCAGTGCTAGACAGGTATCTTGGTTTTTATAAGTAATCCCCATTTGCTGACAATAACGGAATACTTCTTCTACCGGAATATTATATTCCTCAGCAATTGCGGTGATCGAGAGTTGAGCAAATCCCATGATTAAAATGAGCAAACTAACTAAAAGGATAATTGCTTAGTGTTGTGTTAATCTAAACAACAGCATCCTGATTGTACCAAAGACAGGGGCGAATACAGAATTAATCATTCATAATTAATTAAACAAACTCTATATTTGTTCAGGAGACAGATTACTGTGGTGTTTTCCTCAACTTTTGCTCAATCCGCCATGTCTTGTTGGGAATATCATGCCGCCCAAGGACTCTCTTATTTTAAGTGCGATCTACTGGCTGGGTTTTCTCATGGCTTTTTTACTCGCGAGTGTGCAGGGTATTCTCAGTTAACACAAAGTCTTTCTCCTGAGGCGAAAGCCTACCGCACAAAACAGGTACATGGCAAAACTATTGTTACCCCCTCACAAATGCCTCTAGAAAATACCCTAGAGGGGGATGCTCTATGCAGTGATGGCGAAAAACAGGCTCTATGGGTGGCAAGTGCTGATTGTACCCCGATTTTAATTGCAGATGTGAGAAGCGGAAAAGTTGGGGCGGTTCATGCGGGCTGGCGAGGAACCGCTTTATCTATTTTACCGAGCGCGATCGCGCATTTTCTCTCTCATGGCAGCCAATTATTAGACTTAAGAGTGGCTTTGGGGCCAGCGATTAGTGGGGAAGTTTATCAAGTCTCAGA
This sequence comes from uncultured Dactylococcopsis sp., assembly GCA_964617275.1. Taxonomy (GTDB): domain Bacteria; phylum Cyanobacteriota; class Cyanobacteriia; order Cyanobacteriales; family Rubidibacteraceae; genus Halothece. The sequence goes on from CAZTXK010000205.1 coordinate 1,412, forward strand.
GGAAGTTGCTGTAGAAGTGGGAAAAAGCTTATTTCCTGATCTTGCTCCCAGAGAAATTTTAGAACAGCTTTGGCAATTTCAGCCCTCTCCCCTCCTTCCAGACTCCCAAGAGGGAAAAGTGCGTCTAGATGTGCGACGAGTGAACTATCTCCAACTGGAAAAGATGGGCTTCCATCCTGAACAAATCGCAGTTTCTCCCCATTGCACCTATCAGCAAGCAGAACACTTCTTCTCCTACCGCCGCAGTCGCGAAAAAGCCGTTCAGTGGTCGGGAATTGTTAGTAACGCTTAACCACTCGTTGCATTTCTTTTTGATCTTCACGGCGTTTAATGGTTTCCCGTTTGTCGTGAAGTTTCTTCCCTTTCCCTAATCCAATTTGAACTTTAACTAATCCTTTCTTAAGATACATCTTTAAGGGAACAAGGGTTAAGCCTTTTTGTTCCGTTTTACCAATGAGTTTACTAATTTCGTTGCGGTGTAAAAGCAGTTTCCGACTCCGTTTCGGATCATGATTGAAATAAGATCCGGTTGCTTCGTAGGGAGAAATATTAACATTAATCATCCAAACTTCTCCCTTCCGAATTAAGGCATAACCATCTTGGAGATTAACACGCCCAGCACGAATAGACTTCACCTCGGTTCCAATGAGTTGAATCCCTGCTTCATAGGTTTCTAAAATCTCATAGAGAAATCTTGCTTTGCGATTTTGGGCAACAATTTTGATCCCGCCGGGTTGACTCTCTTTACTCATAATAATAATCTTTTTTCGCTAGCCTTAAACTAACTATTATACATTTAAAAATTCAGTAAACGTTGCAGGAAGGGGAAGTAAGATTGATATCAACAACACTAAAGAAAGAAAGCCTAATAAATCCCGAACTTGATCTAACTCTGACACATCATTCAACGCTGGTTCATCAAAAATGGGCATAAAGAAAAGCAGGACTGCCCAAATTAAGAAACTCGGTTCAATTAAAGCTAAAATTAACATTAAAAAGCGAGAGACTTGACCAATAATTACCGCCCTGCGTTGCCCATACATGGCATGAACAATATGCCCGCCGTCAAGTTGCCCCACTGGCATTAAATTTAGGGCTGTGACAATGACTCCAATATACCCCGCGATCGCGATCGGATGTAAATTAATCGCTGTTCCTTCCACAAACGCTTCCCCTAAAGCCAGTTTACAGAATACGGTCATCAAAAGCGATGATCGCGGATCAAGAGAATCAACCACTAATAACCCTGACTCCTCAGTAATGGAAACAATTTCCGATAAAGAAAGCCCCCACAACAAAAGCGGAACTGTCATCACAAATCCCCCAATGGGGCCAGCAATTCCCACATCAAATAAGGCTTTCCGATTGGGAATTGGTGATTTCATCTGAATAAATGCCCCCAACGTTCCTAAAAAGAAAGGAAACGGGATAAAGTAAGGTAATGTGGTACGAACATTATAGTAAATTGCTGTAAAGTAATGGCTAAACTCGTGGCATCCCAAAATCCACATTAAGCTCAACGCATAGGGTAATCCCTCTAATAATAAATTAGGCTCAGATTGAAATTGTTCCTGAGAAACGCCTGCTAAGATGGCTCCGACAGCTGTAGTTGTAAACAGGGTAATCACAGCTAAAGATAACGCTAATCCAGGCTTATTCAACTCATCCTTGGTTATTTCTGTTTTATCTTTTCTGGGATTAGGAACTAAGGCAAAAAATGGTTCTTTTTCTTGAAAACTCTCTTGAAAAATTACTAAAAAGCGATCTCCAAATTTTTCTTGAATATTGTTTCTAATCTTCTGATAGGCTTTTTCCGGCGCAGTTCTTAATTTGCCTCGACATAAAACGGCTTGCCCGCCATAATCAAGATTTTGTAAATAATAAAATTCCCAAGAGAAACAACGCTTTAATTGTTCTTCTTCAGTTTTAGTTAACAGCTTGGGAGGCTGTTCTGGTTGTTGTTGCTGCTGCTGTTCTAATAGGGTAGCCTTGAAATTATTATTAGAAGGAGTTGCTTCAGCAGAGGAGTTAGAAGAACTCGGTTCTCCCCCTTGATCTTTTCTTCCTTTTTGGATTAACCATAAATAAAGGAAAGGAGAAACAATAAACGGAATAATCAGTAGTAAAATTGGGATGGGTTCTTCCTCTCCCATTACTAAAAACCAAACCGTCCAAGTAATAGCAGGTATCATAATCACCAGCCACAGTAACCAAATGGGCGTACTAGTTAAGCCCTTGGCACTGCGACGGACTAAAATGTAAGTAAACCCTGCTAAAAGTAATAAAACTAGGAATAATTCCATATTAATTCTTTTTCGATAGCCATCAATACACTGACTGATACTTTATTATTAATCACGACAGCAATCAGTCCTAAATATTTACCCTCGCTGTGAGCTCATGTTACTCTTTAGCTACAGTTGCTGATCACTGCTTGCCAACTTTCCAATACTATTCTGACACAATTATCTGCAAGGACGATTAACCGAATGTGCGCTGATTCCTCTCAAAATCAATCTTCTGCCAGTGTAAGCAACACTAAGCCCCCCCGTGAAATTTTAGATGGAATTTATGCCTTTCCCCCAAACCGAGACACCCTCGGCGGAACCTCCTACTTAGTTCGAGCCAAGGAGGGCAATATTTTGGTCGATTGTCCAAACTGGAAAGGAACACAGGAATTTCAGGAATTTTGTCAGCAACAAGGAGGGGTGCGCTGGCTATTTCTCACCCATCGTGAGGCGATGAGTCAAGTGCGCTCAATTCAGTCTGACTTAAACTGTGAAGTGGTAGTACAAGAACAAGAAGCCTATTTACTTCCTGAAGTCACTGTCACCTCATTTCAAGAGGAAATTAAGTTAGGGGACGCTCTCGGAATCTGGACGTGCGGTTATTCGCCGGGATCAGCTTGTCTTTATGTTCCTAGCAACGGTGGCGTTTTATTTTCCGGTCGCCATCTTTTAGTTGATCCCAATGGCAATTTAGCCCCAATTCAAAGTCGCAAAACCTTTCACTGGCGACGACAGTTAAGAAATGTCAAGAAACTGCAAACAAAATTCCCCCCACAAACCCTAACTTATGTTTGTCCGGGGGCGAATACTGGTTTTTTACGGGGAAAAGGCGTTGTTGCCCTTAGCGAGAAAGGATTAATGACGCTTTAGGTGGGAACCGGTTCGCCAGGGCGTAATTTCATCCATTTTCCGGTTTCTTGGAGAAAACTCTCACAACCGACGACATCCCACTCCATTTCCACATAATCTTCTTGGGTGCGGATATTAACGTTGATGGTGGGATCAACGGGTTCAAAATCGGGAGAATCGGTCAAATGAGCTTGTTCGTGTTGGGTTTCTACCGCGTGATAAGTCGTGCAGCGATCGACATAATGGCAGTTAATACAAATACACATGGTACTATTTTCCTGCTGGCTTTAAACCCTAGTCTAGCGCAG
>CAZTXK010000206.1:0-4801 GCA_964617275.1 uncultured Dactylococcopsis sp.
TCTCCAATTACCATAACCGTTGGTGAAAGTTTTGCCCCTGTTGTCTGTTCTACAATCGTTTCTAAGGTTCCGATCCAAACTTTTTGCTCATCGGTTCCTGCTGATCGGATAATTGCAATCGGAGTGGAAAAATCTTGTCCTTGATCGGTTAGTTTTTTAACAATAATATCTAAATTACGTCCTCCCATTAAGATAATTAATGTATCTATTCTTGCTAACGCATTCCAGTCTAATTTGTCTGGTTCGTGAGCGGTAATCACACTAAAACTACGACTAAGAAATTTATCAGTAAGGGGAATTCCAGCTAATAAAGGGGCGGTAATGGCTGAAGATAAGCCTGGAATAATCTCAACGTCACATCCTACTGCTTTTAAGGCTTCAATTTCTTCTCTAGCACGACCAAATATAAAGGGATCGCCATTTTTTAGACGAACAACTCTTTTATTTTTTTTAGCATAAGACACTAAAGTATTATTAATTTCACTTTGAGATGTGCTGGGTTTTCCCCCACGTTTTCCGACATAGATTTTCTCACAATTGTTAGGAACTAGATCTAATATTCCGTCATCAACTAACGCATCATAAATCAACACCTCAGTTTCATGGAGTATTTCTTGGGCTTGCTGTGTTAAATAATCACTTTTTCCTAAGCCAGCACCTATTAAATAAATTTTCATATTATTATTACTTATTGATTAATTTCATTTAATTTTCTTTCTAGTTGCAAACTTAATTGTGGTAATTCTTCTGCAACAATTTGCCACACAATATCAATATTAATACCGAAATATTCATGAATTAGCCGATCACGAAGACCAGCCATGCTTTGCCAAGGAACATTAGAATAGTAATTTCGTAATTCACTACTTAAATTTTTTGTTGCTTCACCAATAATTTCTAAATTCCGAATTACAGCATCCTGTGTCTTTGTATCCTGTAAAAAAGTTGGATAGGTTATATTCATTGTATATTTTGAGATGCGATAAATCGCTTCTTGAATATCATTAATTAAATTTTGATCACTCCGATTAGACATAGATAATATTTTGACTAATATCTTGGTTAACAGATTTAAATTGAATATTTTGAAGACCAGCAGGAGTTAATACATCTACCTTCTTGCCAAAAAGATTTTCTAGATACTCTACAAATTCTATAAATTGGAAACCAATTGGCCGCTCAAATTCTACAATTAAATCAATATCACTATTTGCTGTGGGATTGCCTTTGCCATAAGAGCCAAAAATTCCAATTTTTTTAATCCCATACTCATTTTTCAAGTATAAATACTCTTCTTGCAATTTATTAATAATTTCTTGTTGTGACAACATTTTTTTACTGATATAAAACTATCGGTGGCTATGATTCATTCTACCTTACTTAAAGAGTCTGTTTCTGAGATTGGTATTACTCCATCGTTTCTTACAGGCTTTATTAAAGTAACTTCGAGAAAACTCGGGGTAGTTTTGTAGTTTTTCTGAACAAGTAGCGAAAGATGTTAATTGCTTCCGTACCCAATTTAGGGCTTTAGATTTTTTTAGCCCTTGCGCGATCGCGCTATCATAAAGATAGGCAATAATTTCGGCTTCATTTCCCTCAGTTAAAAAGACTTCCATGGTTTCTAACTCTTGAATGCGTTGACGTTTTTCTCGCGTTTCTCTCGCAATTTCGCTAAATCTTTCCTGACGGCGATTGATCACTTCTTCGTTACTAAACTGTTTCGTTGCTTCTAATATTTTTTCTTCAATCTGTTCAGGATTGAAAATTAAAAGTTCTAATTCCGTTAAAGGATGACCAAAACGGAATTTTCCCTCTTTTTCTACTTGCTTAACTTGTTCTAAATCTTGAATCTCTGGAAAAATGGTTTTACCAATCGTATAAGGGGTATGAAACCGAAAACAGTCATCAGGATCAGATGAGTCGGGAACGATAATTTCGGTGGAGAATAAGGAATAATAATCGGGGATTTGGACAACAAAATGATCTTGATAATGGTCGTAGTAACCATAATCAGGATACTCAGGACGATAAAATGTTAGTTTAGCGAGTGGACAAGTATTTAATATCGCGATCGCGCGGTTTTTCAACTGATAAAAATGATCAGCACGTTGAAATAAATTATGTTCCTGTAAACTTTTTGCCCCCCGTGACACCCAACGAGTCCATTCCGCTAATTCAAAATAACGATATAACTGCGGAAAATGGGTTAACCAGTAATGTTTCCTTTTTTGCAAGCGTTGCTGAAACTGTTTCCGAAATAAGTTAATTGTGTTACGTTGTTCTTCCAAGATTTCGGAAATATTCTCTTTAGCAATCTGAGCTAACTTGGCAAACTTTTGGTCTCGATTCGCTTCTAATTGTTGTAATTTTTCAGAAGTAAAACAGCGATTAATGGCTTCTTTCACTTGCTTCGGCGTAAATAAGTTTCCATCAGTAATCGGAGTTTCTTCTCGCCAAAATGTATAACTTTGTTCTGGGGTTTCTAGTTCTTGAGGAACTAAATTTTCAGGGTAAGGAAGCTGATAACGTTCTTGTTGATGACTCGGAATTAAAAATAAAGCTCTTTCAGAAATTTCTTCTACCTTTAAATCACAAATATAAAGCCCTTCTAAATCATTTTTCCCCATTTCTGCTTCAAAATAAGCCGTCCACCCTTGTTGATGCCAAACCACATCAGGGGGATAATCACCATAAAAATGGAAATTGAGTGTTGTATAATCAGAAGCAGCGAGAAGCGCGATCGCGCTTACCTTTAAACTTTCCAACTCCTCAGCAATTTGATAATATTCCTCCCCTTTTGTCTTCGCCCGTTTTACTTTTTCTCGATAGCTTGCACTGAGTTGATCAGCAACCACCGCCCAATACGCCAACTCAAAAATTTCTGCGAATTTCCCCCAGCGTTGCTTATCCGACTGTAACTGTAAGAATCTTTCTTCCCGTTGGGTTTGAGTTTGCTGACGATTCTTTTTAGCCACTTGAGCCGCTTCTTTTCTCCGTTTTGCTTTCTTTTCTTCATGTTGTTTTCGCCATTGAGAAACCTGATTTCTGAGAGCAACAGTTGCCACTAAATCATAAACAGGATAAACCCCATACTTAAAATCCTCATAGTATAAAACAGGTAAGCGTTCCTCATCTGTCCAACGTCTGCGTTCGGTTTTTGAACAGCCTAAAATCTCTTCTAGCTGGATGGGATGTAAAGCAAAAGAATCAGCATTCTCAGCAAAAAACGCTTTTAATTGCTTATAATTAGCCGTTTCAATGACTAAAGTAATGATTTCATCTTTTTTCGTTTTTTTAGGAATTTTTGCGATCCCTAATTCTTCCGTGGCAAAATTAATTAAGACATCTTTATTAATAAAATTGAGAAAATACTTAAGGGCGGCTTCAAGGTTTTTGGACGTTAACTCATTGGTTTGATCTGGAGAGGGTGATTGTAAGAAATAGTCGCCGATAATAATGGCATATTGAGTAAAATTTGTTTCCGTCATAGTTGCTAATCAACTCCCGATACATTACTGTCATTTCCCAGTCTGCTATAGTTAAATGGGTTTGGGTTCAACTCATCATTAAAGAAAAATGCTACGAACGATCGCGCAGATCAAAGAAAAAATCAAAGACCAAAAAGCCGTCGTGTGGACAGTGGAAGAACTAAAAGCCCATGTGGCGGAAAAAGGAGTTAGCCAAGTCGCGAAAGAAGTGGATGTGGTAACCACCGGTACCTTTGAACCCATGGAGTCATCTGGGGCGATGATTAACCTCGGACATACCGATCCCCCCATTAATATCCGACAATGTTGGTTAGATAGTGTTCCCGCTTATGCTGGCTTAGGGGCGGTTGATCTTTATCTGGGAGCAACTGCCATTCCCGATTATAGTAGTTCCGGGGAAACCAACGAATTAGAAACTCGTCTCGGTGTCAGTCACAAAGAACGCGGCGGGGGGAATATTATCCAAGACTTAATTGCAGGGAAACAGATTCAATTGAAAGCCATTGGACAAGTCAGTGATTGTTATCCTCGCGCCTCCTTTCAAACGACGCTTACCCGTGACACAATTAATCAATTTTATCTTTATAATCCTCGCAACGTCTATCAGAACTTTATTGTCGGCGTTAATGCCGGGGAGCGTATTCTTTACACTTATTTGGGGCCGCTGCATCCGGGATTAGGGAATGCCGTTTATTCTTGTCCGGGAGCCATTTCGCCGCTATTTAATGATCCCCTGCTAGAATTAATTGGCATTGGCAGCCCTGTCTTTTTAGGAGGCGCGATCGGCTACATTGCCGCAGAAGGAACGCAACATTTCCCCAAACAGCGACGATTAGCCAATCAAACCCCCATTGGCCCCGCAGCCACCCTAACCCTTGTCGGGGATGCGAAAATGATGAATCCCCGTTGGGTAAGAGGCTGTTATTTCAAAAATTATGGCCCCTCTTTGATGATGGGAGTCGGTATTCCCTTACCGATGTTAACCGAAGAAGCCGTTGCTCACTGTGCGATTAAAGACGAAGAGATTGTCGCCCCCATTGTCGATTTTTCCATTCCCAGACGAGTGCGACCCACCTTTGGACTGGTCAATTATGCCCAACTCAAAAGTGGTAAAATTAAAATTGAAGGGGAAACTGTGCGAACTGCGCCCTTAGCAAGTATTCCGCGATCGCGCGAAATTGCAGCCCTCCTCAAAGAGCAAATTATTACTGGAACCTTCCCCATCGCCGAACCCATCGCCCCCTTACCGAAAGATCGCGCCTTTCTCCCTCAAGATCGTTGGGGATCGCAATTTGCCCTAGAGTGAACTTTTT
>CAZTXK010000207.1:0-4801 GCA_964617275.1 uncultured Dactylococcopsis sp.
TATGAAACCTCATCCTTCAGCAACCCAACTCACCCTTTACCTCATTCCCATTTTCGGAGTCATTCCCGCTCTGTGGCGAATTTACCATCCGCAACAGGGAACTCAAGAAGAACGACAAGTGAGTCGTTTTGCCATTGTTCTTGCCTTATCTTGGTTAATTCTTTATAGTTTATTGGGAGTGGGAGGAGAGATAAATCCCTCTCTTATCTGGTCAGTGCGTTTTCTCTACCTTGATGCTCTCATCACATCAGGCTATTTTTTGACTTGTTTAATCTTGATGATTCAAACTTGGCGAGGAAACGTTCCCAAGCTACCTGTGATGAAAGCACTAGCAAATAAGTTATTTGGCTCTGATTGAGAAAAAAAATTAAAAAAATGATCATCAGAATGCTCGTTTTTTCTTAAAAAAGCCTCTAAAATAAACAAATTAAAGTGAGTGTGAGGAAACCTGTGCAAGTTCAAAACTCCAAACCATCAAGCAGATCGAAAAGAACTTATCCCGTCAAGAAAAAGAGATCGCGCTCTCCCCATTGGTTTCTCATTGGTTTAGGCTTATCCGGCATTGCCATGCTTTCAGCAACTGCCGGGGCATTACTAGCAATCACCCTATCTTCCAAACCCTTACAATTTGAGTCTAGCGTCTCAGAAACAGATACTACCTTTAATCAAGACGAAGAGATTGCCCAGTCTCCGCCGTTGCAACTCCCGAAATTAACGCGATCGGTTAATGTTTTGGTATTAGGAACCAAAGTCTTAAGTTCCGACTTAGGAGAGTCTCCAGGCGAAGCTGGCTATCATAAGCTGGTGGACGACTCCTTTGACGGGGCGACAGATGCCATGTTGCTGTTGCGCTTTGACCCCGAAAATAATAGTGTGACTATGCTATCCATTCCTAGAGATAGCAAAGTTAATCTACCCGGTCATGGCACCGTAAAAATTAATGCTGCCAATCGCCTAGGTGGGGTTTCTAGCAGTGCCAGAGCAGTGAGCAATTTACTTGCCGGGGTTGAAATCGACCGTTATGTTCGGGTTAATGTCCAAGCCGTCCAACAATTAGTCGATGCTTTGGGTGGCGTGGAGATGTATGTTCCCAAAGACATGAAATATCGGGATGATAGTCAACATCTCTATATTGATTTAGAAAAAGGACAGCAAACCCTTAACGGGGAAGAAGCCATGCAATTTCTGCGTTTCCGCTACGATGAATACGGGGATATTGGACGAGTACAACGACAGCAATTACTGCTAAGGGCTATGGTGCAACAGGCGCTGAATCCTTCCACACTGGGTCGCTTACCAAGGATTTTTTCAGCAATTCAATCCAATGTTGATACCAATTTAAAGGTGCAAGAAATGTTAGCCTTAGCGGGGTTTGCTTCCGATCGCGATCAAGAGAATTTGGAAATGCTGATGTTGCCAGGTGAATTTCAGGATGTCGAAGATCGACCCAATGGGGAAACCACTAGTTACTGGCTTCCTCACCGTCGCGAGATTGAACGCATGATGGCGCGTCATTTTGATGTGGATTCAACGCGAACGCTAACCAGTGGCGATGACGAAATTTCGCCTTATATTCGCATTGCGATTCAAGATAGCACTGACAACCCCCAAGCGGTGAGAGAAGCCTCCAGAGAATTACAACGCAATGATTTCCGCAATGTTTATGTGGCTTCTGATTGGGGGGAACCTCTAGAAACTACCCGTATTGTCGCTCAAACCGGTCGGGTTGAGGCTGCCCAAGCTGTTGCTGAGGCGCTGGGAGTAGGAGAGGTGCGCGTGGAAAGCACGGGTGCGTTAGATTCGGTGGTCAGTATCCAATTAGGAGAAGATTGGTGGGAAAAACAAGAATCGGAAGAAGCTAATAGTGATATTCAGAACCCACAATCATCGAGCCAATCCCTTCATCGCTGAAAATTTCCAAGAGAATGGAATGGGGAATACGCCCGTCTATAATGTGGGCAGCTCTTACCCCTTGGGCGAGGGAACGGATACAACATTGAACTTTGGGAATCATTCCCCCTTGGACAATTCCTTCTGCAATTAATGATCTCGCTTCTGCAATACTGAGATGGGTAATGAGACTAGCAGGGTCGGTATAATCTTTGAGTAAGCCCAGGGTATCCGTCAGTAGAATCAGTTTTTCTGCTCCTAATGAGGCAGCAATTTCCCCTGCAACCGTATCAGCATTAATATTATAGGCTTGTCCCGTTTCATCGGAGGCGACAGTGGAAATCACAGGAACATGACCGGCATTAATCAAGGATTCTAGGAGTTGGGGATTAATCGCACTCACTTCTCCCACAAAGCCAATTCCTTCTTCACCGCGAGGACGTGCTGAGATCAGATTCCCATCCCGACCACAAATTCCGATCGCGCTTCCCCCAGCTTGATTGATTAATGCTACTAATTCTTTATTCACTCGCCCCACTAACACCATCTCTACCACATCCATGGTGTCAGAATCAGTCACTCGCAACCCGTTCTTAAATTGCGGTTCAATGCCTAATTTTCCCAGCCAGCTATTAATTTCGGGGCCACCCCCATGAACAATAATCGGACGCATTCCCACACAGGATAAAAACACTACATCCCGAATTACTTGGGTTTTGAGGGCTTGATCTTTCATCGCCGCCCCGCCATATTTAATCACAATTGTCCGTCCCGCAAATTTCTGGATATAGGGGAGGGCTTCACTTAAAATGCGGACTCGATTGGCTTCTTCTTGGTTAATATGTTCGCGATCGCTGCTCATAGACTCTTGGTTAGTTTCAGCACATCTTGGCTAGTTTACCGAATTTTGGGATTTTATCACCGAGGGGATTTTGTTAATCACTTGGAGCGCGATCGCGCTTGGAGATTCTCCCGCATCAATATTAATCTGTAAGTCAGCTTGAGCATACCGAGAACGCCGTTGTTCCAATAACCTTTCTAAAGTTTGTCGGGGATTTTCCGTTTGTAATAAGGGGCGACTCTCATCTTGCGCCAACCGTTCCATGAGTAAATCAACATTGGCATTCAGCCATACCACTAATCCCTGTTGTAAGAAACTCCAATTTTCCGGTTTGAGAATGATTCCGCCTCCAGTGGCAACCACCGTGCGCGTATAAGTAGATAACTCCTCCAATACCTTGGTTTCTAACTCCCGAAAATAAGTTTCTCCCTGCTGGGCAAAAATTTCAGTAATGGCTTGTCCCTGGATTTTAGTAATTAAATCATCGGTATCGAGAAAGCGATAAGAAAGTTCTTTCGCCACTGCTTCCCCAACAGAGGTTTTTCCCACCCCCATCATCCCCACTAAATAAATATTTAAGCCTTGTAATAAATTAGCGTTGTTCTGAGTCATCGTCTTCTAAATCTTCTTCCTCATCAGGTAACTTCCATAAAGGCGGACGAATTACGCGATAGTTTGCCTCATAAACTTGTGTTGAGGAGGGTCTATCTTCATCCTCATCCTCATTATTTCTATCATCTTCTTGATCCTCATCGTCTTTTTCTGCTTGCCGATAACGATAGGAATAGACAGAACTTTGCTGATTCGAGGTTTTTTCAGGGGTTTGGGGTCGCTCATAAATATTTCTTGGGGTTTCAGGTGGCGAGTAGAGCGTTTCATCCTCATCATCATTATTCCTGTTCGGAGAAGGGGGATTTTCACGACGAGGGGGCTGTTCAATATCCCATTCCTCATCAATTTGATTCCAATCTTCTCCTTGCAGCGGCGAGTCCCAATCTTCATTGTCATTCTTATCATAGGGGGAACTCTGGGGATTAGAAACCTTATAACTAGCTCGTTCCGACGTATTATAGGAACTGTTTTCTTCTGATTGATAGCGATTGGGATTAGCAACTCGATAAGTGGTGTCGGGGGGATTGGGTGAATCGGGTTCATCCCAGTCATCTGAGTTGCCATTAGGACGAGGATAGACTCCTAATAACAATTGCAGAATGGTACTAGCTAATATACCAGCGATCGCGCTTAAAATCAGCCACAGCCCCACAGGAAGGCTCACCGTTTCCGTTCCAAAAAACACTAATGTCAGATCAGCAGAACGATTCTGAAAGAAAAAAATAACACCAGCCAGAATAATAATCCCTAAAACCGCAAATATCAATTTGGTATTTTTCATAAAAAAAACGTCATCTCAATCTTTTGATAACCCGTTCTTAACCCCAATTCAACAGCAATTGACTAGCAATTTTTATCATAAGATGTCAAACTATAGGTAACATCCTTTATAATGATCGCAGTTAAAAAGATGGTTTATTCCTCAGTTCAACTGCCAAAAATTGCTCCAATTCTTACCTTGTACCCTGAAAAAAAATCCCCCTTAGAAGTTTACATCTGTGAGCCTACGCCCTTTGTACAGGACAATCTGGAGAAAATGCTACCGGATTGGACACTGCCAAGAGCTTGGGTGGTGATTATTCTTCAAAAAGCAAGGTTTCCACTGCTGACTTGTTCCCATATTGTAGAACAAGAAAAACAGCGGCTGCGAGAACGGTTTATGCGCTTCGGGGTGGAAGTTGCTTGTGATATTAAGGACAAAGGCGAACTCGCAGACTTAATTGATCCTCGTAATGGACAACCCTTATTTTCTCATCCCGGGGGACTCTGTCATGATGATGTCAAGGTGGTTTCTACCCTCCTAGGCTTTAATACCGCACCCGGGGATTGCATGAGACTGTTTCATCCTCAATGGGGAAATGCCGTTTATCCCAGTATTATTTTATCTTCGGCTGATCCTGATACAACTGCGATGTTTCTGAAAACAGCGGCGCAACGGTTTCACTGGGAGATTGGTTC
>CAZTXK010000208.1:0-4768 GCA_964617275.1 uncultured Dactylococcopsis sp.
TTCTTGATTTTATTCAGCTTTTCGGTAATATGGATAGGAAGACGAATGGCACGAGCTTGTTGCGCGATCGCGCGGGTAATTGCTTGACGAATCCACCAGTAGGCATAAGTTGAGAATTTATACCCTCTTGTGGGGTCAAATTTTTCCACCCCTCTCTCTAACCCCAACGTTCCTTCTTGAATTAAGTCCAAGAATTCCATGTTGCGCTTTTGATATTTCTTCGCGATCGCGACCACTAAACGCAGATTCGCCTCAATCATTTTGCGCTTGGCACGATTTCCCTCTTTAATAATCTTGTCTAGCTCAGACTTAGTAATCTCAGCTTTCTCTAACCATTCCTCTTCAGTTGCTTCTCGTCCCAGTTCTTTCTCTAATTCTTCTTTTTGGTCTAACAGCCCCATCATTTTCTGCACTTGCTTACCCAAGATAATCTCTTGTTCATGAGTAAGCAGCGGAACACGCCCTATCTCATGGAGATAGGTTCGCACCATGTCTGCAGAGAAAATTGGCTTTTCGTTGTTTTGGTCTAATTTTGCAGTGGGCATCTGTAATCGTCAGTGACTCCGTTTATAAGCAGGTTTTTTTTTGTAACTTGGGTTGCTCTCACTGAGAGGGAATGTTACCCCTTATCCAATAAGGTATCTGTTACTAATTTCACCCTACATCTTGCTTATGACAGATATTAGGCTAGATTAGTTTCTTCTTTTTTTTAGATACGATTGTTGTTTTACTTTATACACAGAAAGCGAGGCAACATCTTTTCATTTTTGTCTGATTATCTAGCATCATAATTTCGTAACAAATCGGAGTAAATCGGTAGCTAAAGGAAAGGTTCAAAAGACCTTTCCTTTACCTTTTTTTGCCTTTCGGCGTTCATCCCATAAGGGAGTAAAGTTTGCTTTGACAATGCTTATAGGCTTTGATGGCTTACGGTGTTCCACCTGCTAACGGGCGATGTTCCTTCGCCGAGGCTTGCGACTAGCGAATCGCATTAACTCATGACCCATAAGCGTAGTGTTATCAAACACTTAGTCTGGCGTGGTGACATTCCGAATTGCTCCGAAATGTACCGTCCTGAGACGGTTTAGCTACCACTCAATCATTAAGGTTTGAGAATCTTAAGTGAATTCGTTATGAGTTTTATTTTCATTATAACCTTGAATGCAAATTAAGTGTTACTGCAAGCGGTGCGGTTTCCCCACCATTAATTATGTTTCCCAAAACTGGCTGTTTTTTTTCCCTCCTCCCTTTCCAATTTCTGAATTAAGCTAAACTTCAATTATAACCAATCCCAATTAAAATATCAAGACAAAATTAATAGCGTTACCGAACTCAAAAGAGTGCTTATTAAAACCATTATTGGTACAATTAGTGCCGAAAGAGACTCAGAGAGATTCAGGAGTTGTGAGCACCCCCCGTACAGTAACAGGATAGTGTGGGAAAGGGGGAAAACACTGACGACAATGAGCAAAAATTGAAAACTAGGAATGACCGTTATAAAAGCACTGAGAAAAGCAAAGAGGGCTAAAGGCATAATGGCGCTGCTGGCTAAAAATAACTCTTTCTTCCAATTAGAATTGGATTGCAATAAAAAACGGGTCAAAAAGCTGATTCCAAACACACAAAGACTGGGCATAAAGCCCACAGGTAAAAGCCGAAACAGCGTATTTAAGTTAAAACCATAGTGGGCAAGCATCCCAAATAGAAAAGCCATATTGCTCAAAACCAAAAAGTTACCAGCCACCACTGGGATTTGATTGGAGTCTAAGCGGCTATAAGCTGGTAAAATCCCTCCCACAGGGTTTCTGAGAATGGGATTTAGGGTAGAAACCGTTATTTTGGCAGTATTTTGGATAGAGGCAGCAATCTCACTCAGGGAGTTTTGTAGCTGTTTTTTCACCTGCTGACGGCGATAGGGAGAACGATGAACATTTGGCACAGGCTTAGATTTGGAAGGTTTCCCCCATCCAAAAAGACGACTCCCTACTTTCATCGGAAACCAGCTATAACGATTGAGGGTATCAATCCCTAAACGATACCCTTGCATATTCCCTTGTCGTTTACAAATATCGGTATATTCTCGCCAGTCAGCAATGGCGCGGTCACGATACCGTAGTTCATAATGAGCAACGCCACGATAATAATAGGGTGGCGGAAAGTCTTGTTGGAGATAAATCGCTTTATTATAGGCTTTAATGGCTGAATCAGCATAGCCTAGACGTTGACGGGCGCGTCCTCGATAATAATGCGCGATCGCGTTTTCAGGTTGATATCTTAAAATCTGTTGACAATCTTCTAAAACGGCTCGTTCTTCTCCTAGTGCCAGATAGGCTTCACACCGTTTTAAGTAGGCTTCCACAAAACGACGATTGAGACGGATAGCAGCGGAGAGATCAGTAACCGCGGCGCGATAATTTTGTAAGAGCATTTTTTCCACCCCTCGCACATAGTGAACCTGTGCGCTTCCTCCTTTTTTTTCTGAGGAAGATTTTTGACGCTTACGATCATATTTCTTGCGCCGAGTGGTATCACTTAGCACTTCATAGGCTTCCCGCAAGGATCGAAACCGTTTTGCCGCATTGGCATCATTGGGGTGTAAGTCGGGATGACAATCACGGGCAAGACGACGAAAGGCTTGTTTGATATCTTGCTGGGTAGCGTTTTCGGAAACACGAAGGATTTGATAGTAATCCTGATCTTCTGGCATCTGTTTAGGGAAGGAAGACTCGACTTTGATTTTAACAGACTGCTTCCCTCGTTAAGAGTCTCGCCGCCAAATTGCTAATCCGCCCCCACGACCTCTAGCCGCAATTAATTCTTCTTCTAAGAGAAAATAACGGAAGAATGCTTGTTGTTTTAGGGGCTGTTCATAGAAGGTTTCAGAACGCTTTTTCCCGCCTCTAATATTGCCAGAATAAATTGGCTTACTCCCTAGCGAAATTTTGATTTCAGTAAAATCAAAGGCTAATAATTTTTGTTTAGGAAAAAATTTAGTCGGTCCTGATAACGTAAAATTAAGACCAGCAATTTGAACTGAGTTTTCTACATTTCCCGCCTCGGCATCAGGTAAATTAATCTCATTATTTTGGGAATAAGATAAAGAAATTTTAATCCAATTCGGGAGGTATCGTCCTGATCCTAAGGCAATTCCAGAACGTTTGCGGGCTTTTTTTGTTCCAGTAATAAACCATAACCGCCATTGACCAATTAGTTTGTGATAAGAAATAGGTTCTTTCTTTTTTTTAGCCGTTTTCTCTAAGTTAACTAATGCTTTTACTAATGCTTCTGGGGTTGGTCGCGACTTTTTGCTGTCATCAATTGCGGCTTTAACTAAGCTCATAGCTGGCGGATGATTTAGCATTTTTGTTGACATATTGAGGACCTTAAAGAGCAAAAATAATGATTTAATCTGTGGGATTGAGTCGCCAGCCGGGTTTAACCACCTGGCGCGATCGCGCTATCACTAACGCATCTGATTGTACATCCTCCGTCACCACTGATCCCGCAGCAACAGTAACCTCATCACCCAACGTCACTGGCGCAACTAAAACACTATTCGACCCCGTCTTACAATGATTGCCAATAATGGTTTGATGCTTTTGTACCCCATCATAATTCGCAGTAATGGTTCCAGCGCCAACATTAACATTTTCCCCCAAGGTAGCATCCCCAATATAAGATAAATGCGCGACATTGCTTCCCTCACCAACTTCTGCATTCTTCATTTCTACGAAATTACCAACCCGACACCCGGCAGCTAACTTGGCTTTACCGCGTAAATGGGCATAGGGGCCAATTCTTGTTGTCTCTTCCACGGTACTATCGCTGACAACCGAATAAAGAACCGTTACTTGATCCCCGAGTTGACTATTTTCAATTAAACTTCCCGGACCAATCCGGCAGCCTGATCCAATAACAGTTTTCCCGCGCAGATGCGTTTGCGGTTCAATGGTGGTATCAGGGGCAATTTCCACGGTTTCATCAATGGTAATGCTATCAGGATCAACTAACGTCACGCCTGCTAATAGCCATTTCTCTTTAATCCGTTGCTGTAGAATTGTATAAGCATTCGCCAAATGCTGACGATTATTAATGCCGCTAATTTCCTGCACATCCGCAACATCCATCGCCATTACAGGAGACAGAGACGCAAAAACATCTGTAACGTAATACTCCTTCTGCTTATTCTCTGCTGACAAATGCGGTAAAATTTCCGCCAACTTTTGCCAATTGAAACAATACACCCCAGCATTAATCCGTTGATTTAACTTCTGTTCGGGGGTGCAATCGCGATCTTCAATAATTTCTTGGACACGATTTTGTTCATCACAGAAAACCCGTCCATAACCTTGGGGATTCTCTAATTGCGCTGTTAACAAGGTGGCAGCATTGTGATGAGTTTGATGGGTTTTTAATAATTGCTCTAGCGTTTCTGGGCGTAAAAGCGGCACATCCCCATTGAGAACTAACACATCCTCCTCACTATTGGATAAGAGAGGAAGCAATTGTTGCACCGCATGACCGGTTCCAAGTTGCTGTTCCTGTAGGACAAACTCAACATTTTCCCAGGCACTGAGATGATCCTTCACCTCATCTGCACCATAGCCGACAACTACAAAATAGCGCGAGGGTTGGATTAACTCACAACTGTCTAATACTCGCTCCAGCATAGACTTTCCTCCCACAGGATGCAAAACTTTGGGGAGGCTTGACTTCATCCGAGTGCCACGTCCGGCGGCTAAAATTGCAACTGCGACCATGATTGATG
>CAZTXK010000209.1:0-4749 GCA_964617275.1 uncultured Dactylococcopsis sp.
GTATTAGAAAAGATTAATTTCCCCAAGAAATTTTGAGATTACTGGGTTCTCCCCAATTCCCTTCTACCTTCACCCCACGACCATTACTGTGGAGATGACGGATAATTTTATAAATGGCTTCCACAGACTCTGGTGCATTCACTTTTTGGGCAAGTTCAGACAGAGAAAAGCTAGTTTTTTCCTGTTGCAACACTTTCACCACATCTCGCTGTAAGTCTAAGATAGAAGCCGCCGCTTTCTTTCCCGCTTCTACACCCGGTTGGTGATAAGCATTGATATTGACTAACGAGGCGTAAAGCCCGACAGCGCGATCGTACAACGCAATTAATGCCCCAACGGTTCGGGGGGTAACGTCTCCGACAGTAATGGTAATGGAATCACGCTCATTATCGTATAACGCCAAACGAGTTCCCTGTAATAAACCGGAAAGATAATCTCCTGAGGTTGCCCCAGCTTCCACATCTGGAGAGTTTCCATCTCGATCTTTTAAGACTTCAATAAAGGTGGCAAAGAAATTAGGAACGCCCTCCCGTAACTGTTGCACATAGGCGTGTTGATCGGTGCTTCCTTTATTCCCATAAACGGCAATTCCCTGATAAACCGTATTGCCATCTAAGTCTTTCTCTTTTCCTAAAGACTCCATGACCAACTGCTGTAAGTAACGAGAGAATAGGCTGAGACTATCTTTATAGGGAAGTACGACCATGTCTTTTTCCCCTTTTCCATTGCCAGCCGCATACCATGCTAAACTCAATAACGCCGCAGGATTAGATTTTAATTCGGGTTTGCGAGTGAGATCATCCATGGTTTTTGCCCCTTCTAGAATCGAATCAACATCAATTCCTTGTAGGGCTGCTGGCACTAATCCCACGGCTGACATTTCTGAGGTGCGTCCCCCCACCCAATCGTGCATGGGAAATGTGGTAATCCAACCCTCACTTTTTGCAATCTGTTCTAATTTTGATCCTTTTCCCGTAATTGCTACTGCATGAGAACCAAACTTTAAGTTTTGCGCCTCATACGCCTTTTGAATTTCGATCATCCCATTACGGGTTTCTGGCGTTCCTCCCGATTTAGAAATTACTAAAACAAGGGTACTAGAGAGACGATCGCGCAATTGTGCTAAGAGATCATCAATTCCTTTGGGATCCGTATTATCAATAAAATGAAGATTAACGGGTGCATCAAGGGGGGCTAAGGCTTGAGAGACAAACTGTGGCCCCAGTGCCGATCCGCCAATCCCAATGGAAATTACATCCGTAAAACGAGGCTCTTTAGGGGGATGAATATAACCACTGTGAACTTGCGCGGCAAAGGTTTTCAGGCGATCTAGGGTCTCGGTAATATCGGCTTTTAATTCGGCATTGGGAGCGAGATCTGGATTGCGTAACCAATAATGACCTACCATCCGATTTTCATCAGGATTAGCAATTGCCCCTGCTTCTATGTTTACCATCTCCTGAAATGCTTTTTGAAACTGCGGTTGCATTTCCTTGACAAACTGATCTGAGAAACGCATCCGACTAATATCGAGATAAAAGTTTAAGTCTGGGTCATAATACAACCAGTCTTGATACCGTTGCCAAAGTTGGGATTTATCCATCGTCCTGTCCTTGATTGCCTACACTGCATAGTTTAAGACAGTAAGATTAATTATTTCTAAACTTTAACCTTTTTCTTGAGTTCTCTAATTAACGGCTAGGTTTGGTTAATAGCCCCCAAATAAAGATAATCGCGATCGCGCCGAGAATTGCAGTAATTAGGCTGGGTACGACTTCAGAGGCGGTTAAATTGCGAAAGTCTGTTACCCCAGTATCAAATAATTGCCGCCCGATCCAGCCGCCCACTTGTGAACCAAGAATTCCTAAGAAGATCGTTCCTAAAACCCCTGTTTTTTGCTCACCCGGATAAATCGCTTTGGCGATTGTACCTGCAATCAGTCCGAGAATTGCCCAAGTAATAATACCCATAGTTTACGATTTGTGATTGCTTGTTCCGACAACTCCTGTGGTGGGAGAACTAGCACTTGCCTCTTGTTTAATGGGGATACGCCCTGCAAGATAGGCAAGCCGCCCTGATTCTGTCGCTAATCCCATCGCTCGTGCCATGGCTACAGGATTTTTGGCAAGCGCGATCGCGCTATTAATCAATAGAGCCTCGGCTCCCAATTCCATCGCATAAGCGGCTTCACTGGGGCTGCCAATACCAGCATCAACCACCACAGGAACATTGGCTTCTTCAATGATAATGCGAACATTGGCTTCAGTTTTTATCCCTTGTCCTGATCCAATGGGCGCTCCTAAGGGCATTACCGTGGAACATCCTACTTCTTCTAACCGTTTAGCTAACACCGGATCAGCATTAATATAGGGTAAGACCGCAAATCCTTCCTTGACTAATTTTTCCGCCGCTTCTAACGTGCCAATAGGATCAGGGAGTAAATGTTTCGGTTCGGGAATCACTTCTAACTTGACAAAATTATTCTCTTCTTGCCCGACTAACTTAGCCATTTCCCGTCCTAATTTCGCCACCCGGATCGCATCATCTGCGGTTTTACAGCCTGCGGTATTGGGCAACATCCAGATTTTATTCCAGTCAATAGCTTCGGCTAATCCCTCATGTCCGGGAGTCTTATTTTGCACGCGACGCACTGCGACAGTAACAATTTGACTGCCACTGGCGGCAATGCTTTCTCGCATGATTTCGGGACTCGGATATTTTCCAGTTCCCGTTAGTAACCGCGATTGAAAGGTTCGCCCAGCAATCACTAAGGGCTGATCCTCCGGCTGGGAAATGCCCTCTCCTTCACCTCCCCCAGTGGGGAAAGAAAGGTGGCTAACTTGTCCGTTTTTGTGACCATTCATAGAATTAGCGGTGAACCATTGACGAGTTTGTTTACTATAAAAGCGTTGGGGAGAAAAATGATCTAAGAGGGGATCGGCTTTCTGGTGACAGATTAAATCCGCAATCAGTTCTGCGGTGATGGGGGCGAGTAAAATGCCATGGCGATGATGTCCAGTGGCTAAAAATAGATTTTCGTAATCAGATTGCCCTAAAATTGGCAATTCATCAGGCGTTGTCGGACGATAGCCCCACCAAGTTTCCTCAATAGACCAATCTGCTAAATCGGGGTATAAACGGATTGCGCGATCGCTGAGGGTTTTTAGTCCAGCAGGAGTGTTTTTATCTGTCCAACCGACATCTTCCACGGTTGCCCCAACAATTAATCTACCATCTTCACGGGGAATTAGATAGGTATTAGGCGCAAATAAAACCCGTTGTATGGGATAGGGAGATTCCGGCATCCGTAGCGACATCATTTGCCCTTTAATTGGGCGCACCGGAAGCGGTAAGAGTTCTTTCACCCATGATCCCGTTGCCAATACATAGGCATCAGCTTTAATATCGCCAGCAGTCGTTCTCAGCTTGGTAATTTCCCCTTTCTGTTTTTGAATCCCTTTAACGGTGACTCCTTCTCGAAAGGTTACTCCCATTTCCTGGGCAGCACTCGTGAGAGTTTTCATTAACGCCCGATTATCCACTTGCGCGTCTTCAGGATACCACCATGCCCCCTTGACATCCTTGCCTAGTCCGGGCTGATAAAATTCTAGGTCGGATTGTTCCAGCCACGTTGCGGGTTCAACGGTGGGAGAAGTCTGGGTTTTACTGCGATCATAAACGGGGGCTAAAATGCCACAAGGAAGATAACCCGTGTCTAACCCTGTCATCTCTTCTAACTCGCTAATCCAATCCGGGTAAAATTGGCGCGATCGCAGTGATAAGTCTAATAATGGACTCGGGGGAATCGCTTCTGCTTGGGGGGCAATCATCCCACCAGCAGCGAAGGCGGCAGCCTCTCCTTGCTTACGACTGACAATTGTTACTTGTTCCCCGCGTTTTCTTAAAGAGAGCGCGATCGCGCTTCCGATAATCCCGCCGCCAATTATGACTGTATGACTCATCGTTACTTTACTCAATCCTTCCTTATCTCTAATCTAAATACTTTTGCACCACATCCCATCCCGTCCAAGACACATAAGCTAAGGCAAAGAATAAAACAGCGTTCGTCGTAACGTGAAGCTGTCTCATCCAAGGGCGTTTGGCACTAATTTGACTAGCACTTCCTGCTGATAATAACACTAATCCCACAACGGTTAAGCCAGCAATCAAATGGGGGGAATGTCCTAAATTGCCAAAGTGTCCAAGCGTTCCCACAATGCCAACGGTTAGAAGCAATAATACTAAAATTACTAAAATAATTCCCATCGTATAATGGAGGGGGCGCAACCAGTTCGGACGCGGTGATTTCTGGGCGCGGAAATAGTGTAACCCGATTCCAGTTCCTGCTAAAATCCCATAAGCAGTCACTGATAACCCCATCGACCAGGCTGCAATTTTCCAAAGCCAGAGAAACGAGGGTAAATCCAAAGCCGTTCTCCCAATCAGTCTTTTTTTTCTAAGCGCAGTTAGCGACTGCCTTAATGCAACATCTGCCCTTGATTTTACCCTATTTTCAGGATAGCTTGCCAAAGACTGCTATGTTTTTCCTAACAGTAATCTCCGAATGCTAGGATATGAGAAAAGCAAGCCACTGCATTAATGCCAAATGCGATTCAGTTAAGAGGATTGTATCGTCTAAGCTATTGGTTAACTTATGTCATGTTTCAGCCAATCCATCTGGTTTGCATTGACCAGAGAACAGGGAATCTGTACATCTTAGCTGGCAACGAAGAAGACCTAGAATTTCAA
>CAZTXK010000210.1:0-4745 GCA_964617275.1 uncultured Dactylococcopsis sp.
GACCGTGGTATGAGTATGAGGATGCTGTTTAACATTATCTTCCGTGCGAACCATGCGTTCGGCATTTAATACCCGCTTCCGTTTGATGGAATGATTTAAGTCGGTTTTCACGGTTCCCAAGGGAAATGATGATTGCAGATGATTATGATATTTATAAGTGCGAACGGCAGCAATAATGCGTTCCGTTAAATCCCGACCAAAATCGGCGTTAGGAGGAAAATCATCTGGTTTAAGCAAGTTTTCCCCGTCAAAGACTTCCTTCACCATTTTCGCCGCAATCATTTTGTAGGAAGTTGCCGACCCCTGTAACACCGATTCTAAACTAGACGAGGGCAACGGTTCAATCACTTCCACTTCTTTGGTTTCTCCCTCCTCCCGAATATAGCAAGTGGCAACGCCAAACACACAATAGTCATCAGCGGAAATTTCTGGTGCGTTACTAAAGAGCATGGTTTCTGTGGTCATAGGTTTATTTTTGACTGTAAAATGAGAGTTTCTGCTTTTAGGATGATCTTGACAAACTTTCTGTTTGATATCGTGCTTTAAGCAAACATTCGTTGCATTTTAGGAGCCGCTTTATGAAAATTGGTTTAATGGGAACAGGCTTAATGGGACAGGCAATGGTGAAAACTTTCGCCGCGGCTGACGTATCTATTATGGCGTACAATCGCACTGCTGAGAAATTAACTCCCCTAAAAGAAGCTGGCTTTGAAACCACCACTTCCCCGAAGGCTCTTGTTGCTGCCTGCGATTGTATTATTTTAATGTTAAGTAATGCTTCTGCCATTGAAACCGTTTTACTCTCTCCAGAAACGGCGAAAGAATTATCCGGGCGCACGGTTATCCAGATGGGAACGATCGCGCCGCGAGAAAGCCGTGAAATTACTGATAAAATACAATCACAAGGCGGAGATTATTTAGAAGCTCCCGTCTTAGGAAGTGTTCCCCAAGCCCAGTCTGGTACGTTACAGATTATGGTGGGGGGAACTCAGGCGCAATTTGAGCAATGGAGCCCTATTTTATCTCATTTAGGAAAACCTTTTTTAGTGGGAGAAGTGGGCAAAGCCGCTGCCCTAAAATTAGGATTAAACCAGTTAATTGCGTCTCTAACAGGAGCATTTTCTCTTAGTTTATCCTTTATTGAAGCAGAGGACGTTGATGTGGAAACCTTTATGTCAGTATTACGAGAAAGTGCTTTATATGCCCCGACATTTGATAAAAAATTAAACCGCATGAGTGACAACAATTATAGTAATCCTAATTTCTCCACCAAACATTTACTCAAGGATACTCGCTTATTCTTAGAGGAAGCGAAAACTGAAGGCTTAACGGTTT
The DNA here is from genome assembly GCA_964617275.1 of uncultured Dactylococcopsis sp. Lineage (GTDB taxonomy): Bacteria > Cyanobacteriota > Cyanobacteriia > Cyanobacteriales > Rubidibacteraceae > Halothece. The sequence continues at coordinate 1,336 of CAZTXK010000210.1, forward strand.
CTTCTTTGCAAGGAATGGAAACCATTTTAGAAGCAGCTTTAGAATTAGGGTTAGGTGATCAAGATTATTCGGCGTTATTTGAAGTAGTAAAAGGAAAGAAAAATAAATCATAAAACTTTTCATGATAGTTAAACTAAATGGCATTTATGATTTAGCAGCAATTGATATTTCTCAAGAGCCAGAAGTCGGGGAAAAAGCGATCGCGCTGAGTCAACTTTTTAAAGAAGGATTTCCGATCCTCCCCGGCATTGTCCTTAGCCGTCAAGGATTAATTTCACTTTTAGGAGGAGAAGATCAGTTTTCAGCATTATCCTCCTTTCATCTTAACTTTAGGGATTATAAATTATTACAACAAATCTCTGAAGACTTAACGAAACAAGTCGCAAATGCCACTTTCGATCAACAATGGTGTGAGGAAATATGGCAACAGGTTTCGCTTTGGAAAACGCCTCATCTGATTCTACGTCCATCTCCGATTTTTTCTGATCATTCCCCTTCAGGATTATGGGAGTCCCAATTTTGTACTTGTGAAAAGGACAACATAATCATCGCTTTAAAACAGGTTTGGCAATCTTTATTTCGCGCCCAAAGTTTATTTTATTGCCAGCAAAAGGAAATCCCTTGGGAGGAATTCGGATTAGCGATTATTATTCAACCTGCTTATAGCGCGATCGCGTCTGGGACTTTCCACGCTAAGCCAAAAACATGGGAAATTGAAGCAGTCAAAGGATTAGGACAAAGTTTAGTGCGAGGAGAAGTTTTACCCGAACGCTATACCATTAATCCTAAAACCCATTCCGTCAAAAGTCATAAACTCGGAAACCAAACTCGCCTTTATAATCTGGATTCGCAATTACAGGTTAAGTTTCTCCATGAGGCGGAAAAAAACATACTCACCTCAGAACAGTTATTACACTTAATTAGTTTAGGTGCAAACTTAAAAACAACAACTCAGCAAAATTTTTCCTACGAGTGGATATTAATTAGACATCTATCGAATCAAGAACAAGAAAATGATTTTAAGTTATACTTAACTCAATTTACCGTTGAATCCTCCCTTTCTAAGCCAATGACTGTTTCTAAATCATCTACTTCCCGAGTCATCTTAACAGGAATTGGGGCGGCGAAGGGAAAAGCCACAGGAAATGTTTATCTCTTAGGAAAAGATAATCCCAACTCCTTTCCTAAGGGAGGCATTTTAGTCGCAGATAAGATTACAACCGAGAGTTTAGCCCTCATCAAATCTGCTGGCGGCTTAATTACAGAAGCTGGGGGAATGACCTCCCATGGGGCAATTTTAGCCCGAGAATTAAATATCCCTGCTGTAGTGGGTGCAAAAGGGGCAAGTCAGGCTTTACAGGGGCAAGAAACTGTTATGGTGGATGGCGATAAAGGAGAGGTATCATATCCCTCCCAAGAGGAAACGCCAACCCCAGAACCCCCCTTATTCGCAGAAAAGAAAAATTCGGTACTAGCAACCCCTTTGATGGTAAATGTTTCTCAGAATCATCGCGCCACCGAAATTGCTAACTTACCTGTCGATGGGGTGGGGTTATTACGTTCCGAGTTAATGCTATTACCGCTATTGCAAGAACGATCCCTTTCTAGCTGGCTGTCTCCCTCCCATCGCAATGAATTTATTCAGAAACTAGCGGAACTGATTGGCAAATTTGCCCATGCTTTTTTTCCGCGCCCTGTGTTTTATCGTTCCACTGATTGGCTGACCGTACAAGAGGGGAATAACTCGGTTTTCAGCGATCGGGGAACTTATAGTTATGTTAAGAATTCTGATTTTTTCTCTGCCCAGATGCTTGCCCTCCGACACCTTAAGCATCAGGGCTATTCCAATATTAATCTTATCCTACCATTTGTTCGCGATGTTGAGGAAGTCAAATTTTGCAAAACGTTACTAAACGAGATAAACCTTGATTGTGAAGTCTGGATTATGGCAGAAGTCCCGTCAGTAATCTATTTATTAGAAGATTATATCAAAGCAGGGATTCAGGGAATTGCCATAGGAACGAATGATCTCACACAATTATTATTTGGCGTAGATCGCGAACAAGGGGAATTTCGACAACAATTTAATGAATGCCATCCTGCGATGTTGAAGTTATTAAAAAGCCTTATTCAGACAGCCAGAAACGGGGGAATTCGTTGTTCGATTTGTGGACAGGGAGTTTCCTTATATCCCGAATTAATTGATCAGCTTGTGAGTTGGGGAATTAGTAGCATTTCTGTCGAAGAAGCAGCCCTAGAAAAAGTTTATGATTTAATCGCGCGATCGGAAAAACGGATTTTCTTAGACGCAGCCCGAAAACAAATTAATTTGGATACCCCGAACTCCCCATGAAATTAAGAAGTAAAAGACGAATGACAAGGCGTTCTAAACTGGGAGTCATCTGTATTTCGATTACAGTTACCCTCATTGCACTGATTACTTTACTGTTATGGAGTGAGGGGGGGTTAAACTCAAAAGCAGCGCTTTGGGAAGTTTTAGAAAATTCCCTTATTGCCCTGTTAGGAGAATATCCCGATGAACCCAGAACTCTTACAGGGCGAGTCATTCAATTACTTTTGTTAATTGTGGGAACCTTAGGCTTTGGGGCAGTTATTGGCACCTCCTCTTCTTTTTTTATTACCCGCGCCCTTTTACAGGAAAAACCTATGACTGATTTTCAAGACCACATTATGATCTGCAACTGGAATGAAAAAGCATCAGCCCTTGTCCAACAGCTTCTAGAAGCCCATAAAAAAGAACCAAGAGATATTGTCATTATTTCTGCTTCTGTTATTGAAAATGTTGATGACTTAAAAGAAAAAAGCCATATTCATTTTATTCAAGCTGATCCCACCCATCATGGAACTCTCGAAAAATTTAAGGCTTCCAAAGCGAAATCAATTATTCTTTTAGCTGATGAAGAAAGTGAAGCACCTGATGACAAAAATGCTTTAATTGCCCTTGCTGTTAAGCATTTAGAGGAAATTCCCGGGCAACAAAAAGATATCCATGTTATCGGAGAATTAATCAATCTTGATCGTTATCGTCATCTCAAAGAAGCCGGGGTGGATGAACTCGTTTCTGCACAAGAATATAGTTCTGGAATTATTGCCCAAAGTGCCATCTTTCGGAATATGTCAGTCATTTATCAACAACTATTAACCTATTCCGATGACTCAAATGAATTTTACTTTATTGAACCGGGCCAATACCCTGAGCATCTTTATGGTAAGACGTTTCCAGAATTAAGTAAATGGGTTAGCGAAGAAAGTGCCTCTCATCTTGATAATCCCTTACTTTTAATTGGCATTAAACGCGACGATGGGGAAATTCTTCTTAATCCCAGATGGAATGACTTTGATAAACTAAGAACCAATGATTCTTTAATTATCATGGCGTTTCAAAATAT
>CAZTXK010000211.1:0-4714 GCA_964617275.1 uncultured Dactylococcopsis sp.
CTGCATCATTGATTACAGAAAAAATGACCACAGCAGATTTACTTACTGCTTTAATTTAATTGTAACGATAACTGATCCCCGCTTTACAATTTGTTATTCGTTATTCGTTGTTTGTCCTTCGTCCTCTGTCCTTTGTTGTTTGTAACCCAATGACTAATGACCAATGACTAATAACTAATGTCAAGCTGAGGCTGGTTTCCAGTTTCCATGAAAGCTATGAGGGATCACTTGTGGTAGTCTTAGACGACAGATAGGTTCTTGTTCAAGTTGATCGGATTGGTAAATCCAAACTTCGCTTTGATGTTCATTGCCATCATAAACTACGGTTAATAGCCACCCTGATTGATTGGGTTCAGGATTGGGAGCAAAAATGGGTTCGCTGGGATAACGGTTTTCCCCAGCATCGGCGATGGTTAAGGTGCTAGTGGGATGATGATAACGCGCGATCGCGCCGAATAATTCCTGCTGAGGATCAACCCCCTCACGCATAATCGCAAAATAAGTATCTTGATGAGATTTTCCCACTCGACTCGCATCCACGACAGGAAATTCACAATGTCTTTCTACTAGAGGCTGGCTGTCTAGAATTTTTCCTGTTTTCGGATCGAATTTGAGTTGCCACAGATTAGCATTCACGGTAACACTGGGATTGCCAGTGGGAATTTCTTTTAAGTATTGATTGGTGGTAAAGTCGGCATAACGGGCAAATTCAGTGACCACCGTTCCATCTTCAGTTTCATAGCCATTGGCAAAATGCCATTGATACCAAGCATCAGTTTTGGTGCGGCTGACAACCGAGAGAGTCGCGCGATCGAGAACAATGATTTCTGTTCCTAATTCCGGCTTCCATTGCATCGCATCACTAAAACTTTTGAAGCCAAATAATACGGGTAATAACTGCACTCGTACCGGTGGCACGAAAAACACTAAATAACGCCCTGCTAAAACAAAATCATGAATCACTGATAAGCCATCTAATTCAATGGAGGCAGTTTGCACTACTTTCCCATTGGGCTGGCTTTTATACACTTGTAACGTCACTTCAGAGCCAGGAATCGCGCCAAAGTTATAAATCTCTCCCGTTTCAGGGTCAACTTTCGGATGGGCGGAAAAGGGGGATCCCGAAGATAAATTTTCAAGCTGATCTGTACCAAAAGTTTCTAACGTATTGGGATCAAGGGCATGAGGGAGTCCACCTTCCCATAAGGCTAAAACCTTATCTTCTAACGCTAAAACTGAGGTATTGGCACTGTTTTTAACGTCTTTTCCCCAATTGTTCCAGAAAGGGCCCGGAACTGTCATGCCGTAGTTGGGAAATAAATACTGATTTGCCTTCACTTCTGCTTGATAGCCTTCTGTTTGCACGTAGCGATAAACCGCTTTTGCGCCCTCAGAGGTAAAATGAACGGCTAACACCGCTCCATCTCCATCAAACCAATGTCCGACTTTTTGCCCGCCTCTTTCTAAACAAGCTGGGCCATTGCGATAGAGCGTTCCCCGTAATTGGGGCGGAAGGCTTCCAGAGATAATTGATAAGGGCGTGAGAGAAAATTCTTGCGGTGGGGTTTTCAGAGCTTTGAACCAAGCGTTTTGTGGCATAGATCGGGATAGGATAAGAATTAGGCAATTTTAAAACTGTCAATGAGCAATAATTAGTTTAGGAGTTGACGATGTTAAAATCAGCCCGTCTGACTAATATGTAATAAGAGATTTGCTCTGTTCACTATGGTAATGTTACTTCTTAAGTTTCGCTCTGTCGCATTCAGTATTTTATTATTAATGCCATTATTCTTTTCAGAAAGCCCTGCTTTTTCTCAGCCAGCAGAAGAAGCGCCCAATGGCACCACAATGGAAGCTCCCGAAGCAGAAACGCCAGCAGACTCAGAGTTGGATGAATCGGATGAAACCCTAAAAGAGGAAATTCCAGAAGATTTACGCTCAGACAATTTTCTCAGCTTGAGTACCGGCGAAAGACTCATGAATCAAGCCAGTGAAGCCATTGATAAGGAAGATTATGAAACCGCCAAAGAAAGATTACAGACAGCAAGACGGTTATCCAATCAATTATCAAACTTTTATCAGCAACTTGGGGGCAGTTTCCAGGGGATTAGCCCCCAGCTAAGTGACGAACAACGACAAAAAGCTGTAAAAGCGGCTAAAATGCGCGATCGCGCTACTTATCAATTAGGATTAGTTCATCGCGCCCAACAAGAAAATGCTTTAGCCATTCCCTTGTTTATTCAAGTGATTCGCTCGCAAAATCCCACCTCCGAGTTAGGGAGTCAAGCCTATCAACAATTGCTGGATTTAGGGTTTGTGGATACCCCATTACAACAGCAGTAGCGAGGATTTTAAGTTCTCTCCGAAACGAGAATTAATCACTGCTATATAATGAGGAATCGTAACTAACTTTGAGCTTTTCCTCATTATTATTTATGCTGGGAACATTCCAACAGAGCCAGATCCGAATTGAAGTCAATGCTTCTGCCCAATCTATCGGTGAGAGTTTACTCTATCCAGACAAACTCCGTCAGTGGATGTTTCCTCAACAACTATCCTCCGGATTGCCCAATGAATTAGAACAGGGATTAACCTTTGTGAGCCGCACAGGGCTAATTACCATTAAACATGAGATTGAAACGCTACGGGACTCTTACTTACGCTTAATCCTCAGTGAGAGTATTGATGGCTATCATGAGTGGTGTTGGGATGAGGGTTGGGTACAATCACGTTTGGAAGGAATTTCCTTACTCCCTTTAAATTTGGCTCAAACAACATCTCTCCTCCGACTGCGTCAGTTTCTAGAATTGTCTTCTCAAGATGAGTAAGTGAGATGAAAATATTTCCATTTTTAAGTGGTCGATGACAAATCGGTGTGTTATTGTGAAGAAGGTTGTTTACAACAAACCGTTTAGGGAGAAAGGAGGTGATGCCCATGAGTACAGGTAGTAAACGCATGGGTCACCTGATTGGAGTATGCCGGCTGTGTGCCGGGGCTGTTCTCTAATAGTCAGTTGACTCTTCCCTAGTGGAAGAAAAGACAGACTGTGCGAGTTCCTCTCGGCAGTCAGGTTTCAATCAGATGTGACCCGCTAGACCGCTCTTGCTTCGAGTGTTAATTCACTCCCCAAGTAAGAGCGGATAGTTTTTTTAAATTAGCATTACGAAGAGAATGACTATTGGCATTTGGGTTTTGGGAACACAGCTTTCTTCACAACAAGCCGCGCTACAAAGTTGTGAACACCAGAAAGCAGAGACTCCCGTGATTATGATGGAATCATGGGAATTAGCCGCGCAACGATGCTATCATCAGCAAAAATTAGTTTTAGTTTGGTCAGCCATGCGCCATTTTGCAAAAACGTTACAAGATGCAGGATGGAATGTTAGTTATGAAGTGGCTGCTGATTTTTTGACCCCTTTAAAAAATTGGGTTCAAGACCATGAAATTACGGAATTACGGGTGATGACACCCAGCGATCGCGCTTTCTTGACGTTTATCCAACAATTAAACCTCGATTGTAAAATTTCTCTGCTTCCCAATAATCATTTTTTATGGTCAAAAGATGAGTTTCAAAATTGGGCAAATGGTCGCAAACGGATGCTGATGGAAGACTTTTATCGGGAAGGAAGAAAGCGATTTAATGTTCTTATCGCAGACAATCAACCCATCGGCGGAAAATGGAATTTTGATCAACAAAACCGAAAACCCCCTAATCAAAAATTAGATCCTCCTTCTGCGCTAACGTTTCCCCCAGATGAAATCACCCAAACGGTAATGAAGGAAGTCCAATCGCTTCCTTTTGAAACCTATGGCGAGATTGAACCCTTTAATTGGGGAGTAACTCGGGAAGATGCCCAACAAGTGCTTGCTAATTTTATTCGCACTAATTTACCGAATTTTGGCAGTTATCAAGATGCCATGGTGACGAATGAAGAAACGCTATGGCATTCTCTCTTATCGCCTTATCTGAATTTAGGATTATTACATCCTTGGGAAGTGATTGCCGCTGCCGAAAATGCCTACTGGGAAAATGATTTACCCTTAAACAGTATCGAAGGATTGATTCGTCAAATTTTAGGGTGGCGAGAATTTTTAAATGGAATTTATCACTGGGTTGAGGTTGGTTATGAGGATGAGAATTGGTTTAATCACACACACTCTTTACCCGAATTTTTTTGGGATAGTGAACAAACCGATCTCAACTGCTTAAAACAAGTCTTACAACAGACTGAAAAAACAGGTTATGCTCATCATATCCAACGCCTGATGATTTTAAGTAATTTTGCCTTGATTGTGGGGATATCTCCTCAAGAGTTAAAAGAGTGGTTTCACGCTGCCTTTATTGATGCCTATGAGTGGGTGATGGTTACTAATGTGATTGGGATGGGACAATTTGCCGATGGTGGGGTGTTTGCCTCTAAACCCTATGCTGCTTCGGCGAATTATATTAATAAAATGAGTGATTATTGCAGTGATTGTTGTTATAATCCTCGCCAGCGTTCTCAACAAGGGGCTTGTCCTTTTAATTTTTTCTATTGGGACTTTTTAGAACGGCAGCGCGATCGTTTAAAGTCTTTAGGACGGATGAATTTGGTTTTAGGGAATTTACGAAAAATTCCCACTGAAGAATTAGCGACAATGCAGGAAATGGCAGCGGCTTGGCGGGAAGAACATTGTCTTTAAGTCTTAATCCCCCCAAACCCCCTTTGAAAG
>CAZTXK010000212.1:0-4685 GCA_964617275.1 uncultured Dactylococcopsis sp.
TCGTTACTATCAGAGTCTGTAACTTTGGAAGTCTGTGAGCTGGTTCCTTTTTTGATTAAGTCTCTCATGTTGCGCTTCGGCATTACCAATCTCCCTTCATCTCTTCAACAATTTGGCGATAATCTGACAGCGCGATCGCGGCATTCCTTCCTTTGACTTCAGTAATAGGAGTCCCGTTTAAGCAAGCATTTTGATGGGCTTTGTAAGCTCGGATCACCCCCTGAAGTGGAGAAATTGATGAGGTTAAATCGCCATAAGTTGCCCTTTTATCAAAGGGGGCTGAGAGCTATGGAGTTGATACAGCAGGGGCTTTAGCTCCCTTGTCACCCCGTGAGGATATAAGCTTAAAATAATGCAAAGAAAAGTTTGGGCAAGGCGAGATCGGAACGATCGGGATAGAAAGTAATTGAATAGCCTTACAGAAAAATAGTGATAGCTCGTATATAAGGATTCCCATTCCTGAGATAGTTTTCGAGAAGGTGCATTTCCAACAGCTACATGGGCGGCGCGATCATCTACCATCGCTTGTTTTCATTCGGTGAGGGGCAATCGCGCTGCTGTGTTCCGTAGATACAGTTCGCCGAACGTGACTAGTCTAGTCTTTAAATCCATGTGCACTGCACCAGTAAATCGGTATTGATGCACTGCTTAACTAATAGACCTGCATAAACTAGTATGAAAGTACCTATAAAATGAGTGAAGGGTTAAATTTTACCAATCAGGAGAAATGATGGAGATTAAAGCAATTCAAAATACATTAATTAAAAATGCTACTACTCAATCTCATAGTTTACAACCAAACGATTTTTATGAATTACAAGCAGGAGAAATTTTTCCCACTGAGTCAATCGAAGATATGGGAAATCACTATAAAATAACTGCTTATGTTTATAAAGGTCATGTTGAGACCATAAATGATAATAACAACAATAATTCAAACAATAATCAACCGACGAGTATTAGTCAAGAAGGAATTGATTTTATCAAGCAATTTGAAGGATTACGATTAGAAGCATATAAAGATGCTGTAGGAGTTTGGACGATTGGATACGGACATACAAAAACGGCTAAACCAGGGATGAAAATTGATAAGGAAAAAGCTGAACAACTTCTTAAACAAGACCTAAAACAATTTGAACAAGCAGTTTTTAAAAATGTTACCGTACCAATCAACCAAAATCAATTTGATGCTTTAGTTTCGTTTAGTTTTAATGTTGGAATTAATGCTTTTAAGAACTCCACACTGCTTGAAAAATTAAATCAAGGTAATTATGAAGGGGCGAAACAAGAATTTGATAAGTGGGTTTATGGTGATGGGCAGAAATTAGAGGGACTGGTTAGGAGAAGAAAACAAGAAGCGCAATTATTTGCTACATAATTTTAATTCCTGTTATTCTTTTAGCTAAAAAATCTATCCACATTAATGTCTGTTGAGTGATTAGTCCTAAACCATTAAAAACAGGCATAATACAGTGAGGGCTAAGACACCCAACGGCGACACCACGATAAACCAGCGCGGATATAGAGTCCGCCCGCTTAAGATCCCCGCTGCGTGCCAGACCGTGCCAACCATCAAGGCCAGTACTGCAGTCAGGTCTCCCAGGAAAAAAATGCTCAACAATCAGGCGTTAAGCGGTGGCATAGAAAGCCGGATCGGTCGCTCCAACCAACCCCCTGTTAAGCCAATACGGTATAGACAACTTTCAAAGGTACAGATGTTTGTGTACTCGTTAAATCATCTAATAAAGGTTGGATTTTATTCCTAAAATCGCTAGTTTTTACTACAATGCATCCTGCAGAACCCGGAAACTCTTTGATATTGGCATCTCTATGAAGTCCAAATTCACTACGCTCTGTATCAGGATCTGGATCAGGTGTGATGTGATAAAACTTCCCTTCAATACCAGGTGTTTCAAGAAAATACCCAGCAGTATTAATTTTCCAATCTTTGTCAGGAGGAATACATCCCTTGCCTTGTACGGTATGAGCACCAGAATATTGGTAACCAGGTAGACCTGAACTAGCCCTGACGTTCAAAATTTCATCATCATTACGGTAAAACGTAAGTGAACCATATATTAAATTTGAAACGTTAGCTTGTTGTAAGTTGAAAACAGCTCTTACCTCTCCAGATTCAATGTTGGTCTCCCAATGCGGTAAAAAGATCCACCAAGTACCTGCTTCATAAGCTAGTTCAACTTGACGATGTAATCCATCAGATTCAAGGATTTCATTAATTGTATAAACTTTACCAGCGTCAACTGTAACTTTTTCATTATTGGGTAAACTCTCTCCTTGAATTGGCTCCTTTTTAAGAAGAGTGTCAACTTTTGCTTTGTATTTCATATTCAGTTCTCTCTTATTAACTAAGCATGACAATTTTCTATAGGACTTTTCACTCTTGTAAGTGAAAAGTCATGCTTTCTATTTGTTACTTACTAAACAACAAATAACATTTGCTAAAATGTTTTAATTCTATTAACCAAGGAATACTATATTGATTAAATATTCCTTTAATTACAACTCCTACTATATAGAATTAACAACTTTTTGTCATCGAAATTTTAATTTATCTTAAAGTAATTAAACTTGTCTAATGAAGAAACTCCAATACTCTCACATAGATATCCTGATTGATTGACAAAATTTATTAATGAGTGCAGAAACTAGTTAAAAGCTATGGTCTACTTTTAGAGTTGCTTTTAGTTATCGGATTACTAGGATTCAGAATTCGCAGGAGTATTGGTTTTATTATTTCTAATCAAAGCCCTAGTTTCATCAATAGCGTTATTTACTTGTTTTGTTAGCTGTGGTTCTTGTTTCAGTGCTTTTCCATTGAGCTTATTCTGCAATTTATCTAAGGGCTTGGCAATGTTTTCTGTCTGCTTAGGAGTAATGGTTTCCAAGTCTCGAATGGCTTCCCATAACAGATCCCATTCCTGTGAACTTGGTGCCTCATTCTTATCGCGTATCTGGCGAAATCGATCCCGAATAATATTGAGCGTTTTTTCAGCATTTTCAGCAAGTGAGGGATTAGCTTTAATGGTTTCTCGTTCGGCTTTTATTCGTTCTTGTTCAGCTTCATCTTGGGCGCGACGAAGTTGTAACATTGATTGAATGCGATTTTGAAGTGCTACAAAGATGGAAGGACCAACCGAGCCAGAAATGATCGAAAAAGTGACCAAAGCCAGAAAAGAATTCGGTTTCAGAAACCAAATGACAACTACGCCGGTACCTGCTCCCACTACTAAACGGTCTAGCCAAAAGGGCTTTGCCAATTCTTCTTCTGACGAGGAGGCATTCAATCGTTGGAGGAATATAGAAATAAAACCGCCAAATAAGCCAGAAGCTATCCCCGCTATGAATATCTTACCGAAAGCCTCATTTAGATTAGGATCGTTTAATGCTTTTTCAACCGTACCTTGGTAATTTTGATCTGTATTATTTTTTTGTGTATTTTCTGCATAAACTTGGCATGGAGTTAGGATAAAGATAATAAGAATTGACAAGCGGATCGCTACGTTTCTAAACATTTTTTCTCTTTCCTAAGACTATTGAACTATCTTTTTAGCACGATATCTTACACTTCAGGAGAAAAGCGTTATTGTTTCTTTTGAAGCTCAATTCCGCTAGTCGTTTTGGGAGTATGCCTAAGGGGAATTTTAACGATTACTCTTTTGAAAAAGTTTACAATCTAGTCAAATCAAGGAATTAATACTATTTACCAAAAAGGCTGCACTATTTCAATTGAGCCGTTATGGTTCTTGAAGCCAATGTATTTAGTGCAATGTTTTCCAGAATTGGTATAAGGTCGAAAGGGGAAAATTTGCTGAAAACTCTACTTTCATTGGAAAGGGGTAATATTGACGTAAAAGTTCTAATAGAAGTCCTATTAAACCTTCTTCTATACTAACCAAGCCCTTTGATTCCCAATCTTTCCGACTCTGGTAAATATAAACGCGCCCCGTTGCCATTGACTTCCCTTGGGTTTAGCGACAGCTAATTCCTGCACTTGTTTAGTGGTCAGCAACCATCTTTTCTCACAAGCCTCCTCTAATTCCCGCCCAGTTCTATCGCGCTTACTCGCGTTTTTACCAAACTTACTTGCCTCATGAACTTACAAATCTAACGCCTCCTGTAACTCCTCTTCTGTACTTCCGTCCAGTTGATCCGCTTCCTTAAGTAATAAATCCACTGCCAGTCTGATTAAGGTATTTTCTGTAATTCGCTCTCCTCCCTTTCGACGGCGGTTTAACGTCCGTGCCAAAGCGGTTAAATCATCAAACTGATCTTCTCGCAGTCGCGTTTCTTTGCGTAACAGAGTTAGGTATTTTGGTTGTTTGTTACTTTCAGACTCTGTAAGTTTGTTAGTTTGTTGTTTTGTTTCTTTGTAACTCCTAGAGTCTTCCTTGTCAGCAGTTTGTAAGTTAGTATCTCTGTTACTAACAGAGTCTGTTTTTTGGTAAGTTTGTTCCTCTGTTGGTTTGGTACTGCTAGAGCCTGATTGTTTCTTCATTTGTAATTCTGTTTCTTCGTTACTGCCAGTGTCTGTTTGTTTGTTTTTTGGTAAGTTTGTCTCTTTGTTACTAACAGAGTCTTCTCTCTTGGTAGTTTGTGGTTCTGTTTCCTTGTTACTATCAGAGTCTGTAACTTTGGAAGTTTGTGAGCTGGTTCCTTTTTTGATT
>CAZTXK010000213.1:0-4661 GCA_964617275.1 uncultured Dactylococcopsis sp.
ACTGGTCACTGGTCACTGGTCACTGAAAAAAAGTTGGGCTTCACAAAATCTGTTCCACCCAACTGACAAGTGTTAATTATTCAATTTCAATAGAACTCGGTGCAGAAGCACTGGTACTACTAGTAGAAACTGTGGCTTGACGATAATCTTGGTAAAGCCGATCGCGCCAGTTAAAGAAGGCTTCATAAGCAGGATTATCCCCAATTCCAGGTAGGGCTTTTCCAGCTAATTGTTCAGGGAGATCTAAGAAAGATTTTTCGGGGAATTTTAATAATAAGCTCAAAGCAGCGACACTGAAATCAGCTAACGTGGGCGTATTCCCGGTGAGATAGGGTTGTTCGCCTAAAATTAAACACAACGCATCTAAATCTTGCTTGAGACTTCCTTCGGCAGCTTTTAAGGATTCGCCGCCAACTCCAACACCACTGCCAAGGGTTTCCAATAAGTCGGAAGGAATGCCGCTAACAATGCTTTTGACAAAGTCTGGGGTATCAGGGGGTAAAACCGCAGCACGGAGGGCTTCATTGCGGTTTAATGCGCCAATAAAGGCGGTTCTGCTTTTAACGCCGATGGACTCATCCGCCCATTCTTCCATGAGGAGGGTTAATCCTCGTTCTTTCCCACTACTGGCAACTAATGGACGATCTGGATAGGTGCGGTCAAGGTACATGGCAATTTCGGTGGAGTCAGCGATGACCGTTTCCCCATCTTTAAGCACGGGGACTTGTCTTTGCCCTGACATTTGGAAGACTTCCACTTGCCCGACACCGGGGGTCACTTCAATTTTACGGTATTCTAGCCCTTTATAATCGAGTAAGAAACGGACTTTTTCGCTATATTGAGACAGTTCAAATTGATATAGTTCTAACATGATGATTCCTCAGCAAGGATACTTTTATAAAAGTTAACATTAATAAGAGAATTGCAGTGAGTTATTTGGTATGGCTAATTGGGAAGAAATTGCAGGGAATTCAGTATTGTTGCCGTCACAGCCCAAAGGGGTAATCCATTTTTTGGGGGGAGCGTTTGTTGCTACTGCTCCACAAGTAACGTATAGTTGGCTATTAGAGTCTCTAGCCCAAGAGGGATATGCCATTATTGCCACCCCTTTTCTTAATGATTTGAATCATAACGCGATCGCGCAACAGGCTTTAAATCGCTTTGAAACTGCTTATCAACGGTTAGGCTTATTTCGACGCTATCTTCCTATCTATGGTTTAGGACACAGTATGGGTTGTAAATTGCATCTATTGATTAATAGTTTATATGAGGTGCAGCGATCGGGAAACTTATTAATTTCTTACAATAATTATCCCGCTCGAAAATCCGTTCCCTTAGTGGAACAATTAAATAATTTAGTGGAATTTGATTTAGAATTTACTCCCTCTCCAGAACGAACCTACGAAATCTTAAAAAGCGACTATAATCCGACACGAACTTTGTTAGTACGATTCCAAAACGATACCATTGATCAAACGGAACAGTTAAAGCCAATTCTGGAAAAACCTTCTCCCAGTTTAGTTTCTTATTTACAGCTTTCTGGCAATCATCTTACCCCCGTTAACCCGAAAGAGTGGAATTGGAATCCTGGTAATAATTTCTCTCCGTTAGATGCGTTAGGACAATGGGTAAAACAGCAGTTTTATCGAGATATTGAGCAATTAAAAAAAGAAGTTTTGCGCTGGCTTGATCCGATTGTTGTCTAGATCAAATTTTAATCACGCAATTTGTTAAAATTAGGGTAGAGTTTATATTTTTAATTGATTAAGGAGAAGCCAATGAATAGTTGTATTTTAATGGCAACAATTACCAGCCAGCCTCAGTTACGCTATACCCAAGAAAATCAAACCCCTTTAGCGGATATGATGGTGGAATTTCCGAACTTAAAAGAGTCTGATCCCCCATCCAGTCTAAAAGTAGTGGCTTGGCGCGATTTAGCCAATGAAGTTTCTCAAAACTATCAACCGGGGGAACAGGTGGTATTAGAAGGTCGCCTGAGGATGAATATTATTGAACGTCAAGAAGGCTTTAAGGAAAAACGTGCCGAGTTTACCCTGTCTCGCATTCACCGTCTCGGCGGCGGCGGAAATGTTCCCACCCCTTCCTCTCAAGCCAACACTTCCACAGATGGCAGTTCGGAAAATGTAGTGCAGTTTCCCCAGTCGCAGCCATCTCAACCAGCAGAAGCTACGTCTCAAGATGACAGCAATTTAGATGATATTCCCTTCTAAAGGGATAAATAATCACTAATTTCTCGAAAGAAAATTACAATAAAGGTTTAAGGAGGATGCGTTAAAGCCGTTAGGTTAATAGCGCACATTTTATTGATGAAAAAGTTACCAATTGTTGCTATTATCGGTCGCCCCAATGTGGGAAAATCTACATTAGTGAATCGGCTAACTGGGAGTCGCAGTGCCATTGTCCATGATGAAGCGGGAATTACTCGGGATCGTCTGTATCAACCGAGTTTCTGGCGCGATCGCGATTTTTTAGTGGTCGATACAGGGGGAATTGTCTTTGATGATGACAGTGAATTATTACCTGAAATTCGCCAGCAAGCCATGTTAGCTTTATCAGAAGCCGTGGCGGCGATTTTTGTCGTAGATGGACAAAGTGATCCGACAGCGAGTGATAAAGAAATTGCGGAATGGTTACGTCAACAATCGGTTCCTGTTTTCTTAGCGGTTAATAAATGTGAATCTCCCGAACAAGGAATTATTCAAGCAGCCCAATTCTGGGAATTAGGATTAGGAGAACCCTATCCGGTTTCTGGAATTCATGGTAGTGGAACGGGGGATTTATTAGATGCAGTTTACCCTTGTTTTCCGCCTCTAGAAGAGTTACCCGAAGCGGATGAAGATCAAATTAGTGTTACGATTATTGGTCGCCCGAATGTAGGAAAATCCAGTTTATTAAATGCCTTAACTGGGGTTAGCCGTTCCATTGTTAGTTCTATGTCGGGAACGACTAGAGATGCCATTGATTTAGAAGTGGAACATCAAGGACAAAGATATCGCCTCATTGATACAGCCGGGATTCGGAAGAAGAAAAATATTCGTTATGGGGCAGAATTTTTTAGTATTAATCGGGCTTTTAAAGCGATTCGGCGTTCGGATGTGGTTCTGTTGGTTATTGATGCGTTAGAAAGCATTACCGATCAAGATATGAAACTCGCCGGACGCATTGAAGATGAAGGAAAAGCCGCGATTATTGTCGTCAATAAATGGGATGCCCTAGAGAAAGATTCCCACACCATTTATGAGTATGAAAAAATGTTGCGCGATCGCGTTTATTTTATGCACTGGTCGCCGATTATCTTTGTTAGTGCCTTAACCGGAAAACGGGTCAAAAGTATCTTTGATTTAATTCAAAATGTTGCCCAAGAACATCGTCGTCGCGTTAGTACTGCCGTTATTAATGAAGTTATCCAAGAAGCAACAGCATGGTATTCTCCCCCGACTACTCGCCAAGGAAAACAAGGGAGAATTTATTATGGAACACAAGTTAGCAGCCAACCGCCAACCATTGCGTTATTTGTGAATGATCCTAAGCGATTTAACGATCCCTATCGCCGTTATATGGACCGTCAATTCCGAGAACAGTTAGGATTTGAAGGAACGCCGTTACGGCTAATTTGGCGCGGCAAACGCCCCCGAGAAGTGGAAGAAAAGACTCTCAATCGGGCAACTAGAGTATAAATGATGTCTCTTGGTCAATGTTATTTCTTCGTTTGGCATGATTCTCTATTCATTACAGTGAGAAACCAATAACGAATAACAAATAACAAATAACAAATAACAAAATATGGACTTACTGCGATCGCTGCCCATTGGCTTATACTTAGAAGAACCGCAAACTTGGTTACATTACCTCGATCCCCGCATTAAACTTGCCTGGTTAATGGGATTTTTACTAACCCCGATTTTAGCGAATCCCTTGTGGCGAATTGGGTTAGCTTTTGCCTTAATTTTAATTACCTTGATTGCTAGAATTCCTTTCCGAGTCTGGCGACAACAAATGGTTTGGTTACTGTTTCTGTCTGTTTTTATCTTTGTTTTGACTTGTATTTTTGATGACGGACTCGCGATCGAACATCAACCGCGATTACCCAGTAGCAATGTCGATTTCCCCCAACCGACAGACTATCAATATGTGTTAATTGACCAAGCCTGGCTAACGGTAACTCGTCGCTCTTTAGAACTCGCTATTCGAGTTAGTACCCTCATTTTTACTTTAATTTATAGTACCAATTTATATCTTTTAACGACCGCCCCAGAAGAAATTACCGCCGGGTTAGAAACCTTAATGAAACCCTTAAAACGTTTGGGGATTCCCGTAACAGAAATTATCTTAACCCTCACCCTTTCCCTACGCTTTATTCCCCTGGTTTTAGAAGAAATTCAAAACCTCATTCGTTCTGTCAGTACCCGTGCCATTAATTGGAAAAAATTAGGACTTCGTCGCAGTTTTGGTTTGTGGCTTATGCTTGCCGAAAAGCTATTGGAAAACTTATTATTAAGAGCAGAGCAAATTGCTGTTGCCATGGATGTGCGAGGCTTTACCAGCCCCAATGAACACCAAGTACAATGGCATCGTTTAATCCTACGGGGAAGAGACTGGGTAGCAGTGGGAGGAATGGTTCTCTTTTTAGGAGGACGTTT
>CAZTXK010000214.1:0-4638 GCA_964617275.1 uncultured Dactylococcopsis sp.
ACTTAAAAGGTGAATTTTGTGCTAAAATAATAAGTAAGGAATGTTAAGCTGTGGTTTCATTAAGAAGCCTGACCGCAAACATCTAACCTGCCTAAAAATATTTTTATTAATTAGAAAGACTAAACTCAAAAGAGATATCTATCAGAATTTCTTATCTCCCAATTCTTAATATCACTTAACACGCCACGAAGGAATGGGAAACAGAAGGGCTTGACAAGAGGAACTTGGTGTTTCTATAATAATTAGAAATTAATAAAATGGGAAATAGAATCAATTTTAAAAATTTCCCTCTCCAAGCCCCATTCGTTCGTTGCTAACGCGAAAGATACCCCCTTGACAATTCCCCGAAGAAAATATAAATCTTTGTAAAGCTCGAAGCAGAGAAAGTCAATAAGGGTAGGCAATATTAGGTTTTTGTGGTATGCAAGCTAATTTTCAAAGGAATAGCGCGATCGCGACTATTTTCCCCTAGCTTAACCCCTCCTTTTGTGAACAAATAACTAATAACCAATAACAAATGACCGGAGAGGAATTATGTCAGCCCATCCCTTTCCCCATCGCACTAAAATTGTCGCCACCATTGGTCCGGCTAGCCAATCGGAAGAGATAATTCGTCAATTGGTAAAAGCAGGGATGAATGTTGCCCGTCTCAACTTTTCTCATGGCAGTTATGATGATCAAGCGGCCGTTATTGCCAGACTGCGGAAAGTCTCCCAAGAATTAGATACCCCCATCACGCTTTTACAAGACTTACAGGGGCCAAAAATTCGGGTAGGTTGGCTTCCTCACGGAGAAGTGACCTTAAAAACAGGAGAAACCGTTATTCTCACCCCCAACTTAGAAAGCAGTGATACGCCTAACGTTATTCCCATCGACTATCCTTATCTCGCAGAAGAAGCCAAGCCCGGGGCGCAAGTTTTGTTAGATGATGGACTTCTAGAATTAGAAGTGGAAAGCATTGAAAATGCAAAATTATACTGTCGAGTGGTTAGTGGTGGCCTTCTCAAAAATCGCAAAGGGGTTAATTTCCCTAACTTAATGTTAAGTTTGCCCGCTTTAACGGAAAAAGATCAACAAGACTTAGAATTTGGCATTGAACAAGAAATTGACTGGGTGTGCTTAAGTTTTGTTCGCGAAGTAGAAGATATCCGCCATCTTAAGAAGTTTTTGCACCAGCGAGGGGCTAATATTCCCGTCATTGCTAAAATTGAAAAGCCCCAAGCTGTCGAGCATCTCGATGGCTTAGTTGCCGAATGTGATGGCTTAATGGTAGCGCGAGGGGATCTTGGGGTAGAAATGCGTCCAGAAAAAGTTCCCCTATTACAAAAGAGAATTATCGCCACTTGTAATCAAAAAGGGATTCCTGTGATTACCGCCACGCAGATGCTAGAGAGTATGATTCATTCTCCTCGCCCCACTCGTGCTGAAGCCTCTGATGTTGCTAACGCCATTATTGATGGAACAGACGCGGTGATGCTATCAGGAGAATCAGCAGTGGGGGAGTATCCCGTGCAAGCCATCGAAATTATGGCTCGCATTGCAGAAGAAGTGGAACCAGACATTGAATTTACCAATCATCCCCCAGCAGAAAATACAGAAACTCATGCTTTAAGTGAATCTCTCAATCGCATTGATCAGATGATGGAGTTGCGATGTATTGCGTCTTTTACCACAACAGGATTTACCGCCCGCATTGCCTCAGATGAGCGTCCGAAAGCCCCCATTGTTGCCTTTACCCCTGATATTGAGGTGTATCATCGGCTTAATTTAGTTTGGGGCGTAACCCCTTTATTATTACAGCCAAAAGAGCAAGGGTTAGAACCTTTGATTGCAGAAATGGAATCTTGTTTACTAGAACGGGAGTTAGTACACTCAGGAGATAAAATATTAATCTTGGGGGGCTCACCAGTCCAACGAGCAAAAGGGACTAATTTCTTGAAAATTCATTCGATTGCTTAAATTATGAAAGAAAAATTTTTACTGTGGCTCGATCGCGCTTTAATGGCTGATTTATTTTTGGTACTGGGCAGTTTTTTCTGGTTTGCCATTGCTTTAGTGGGACGTTCGGCAGATATTCCATTAGGCTTAGATTTATGGTATAAGCTTTGGGAACCTGTGTTTACCCCAGCACTTGGAATTTTAATGTTAGGCGCGATCGGCAATGGAATTATTCGCCAGATTGCCAAACGCTATGGAAAACAGTGAGCTAAAAGCCCCTTTTACCTTTCCCCATGCCTGTGGTAATCGCGTAACTAAAACTTAATCCCTGTAACCAAAGTTTAGGAAAGCGTTTTTCTAGCCAAGATTGATTCTTTTGAAGCCACTGGGGAAACCAGCCTCGAAAGAGAAAACTAATGAAAGCATCGAGGGTAAAGCTGAGATAGCTTCCCACCCAACGGAAAAAGTCTTTTGTTCCCGCTTGTTCCCAAATCCAGCCAATGAGTGCCGGATTCATGGCAGCCGCTTTCAGGGCGAGACGATTAAATAATATCCAATTGGCGCGATCTTTGATAAAGGTTTCGGCAACAATTGGGGGTTCATTAGCCAGTAAACCGAAAAAGGTGTTTAACATAGCATTAATCCGTTGAGGAGGAAGGATTTTCCCCGTGGGAACCATCATTCCCTTAGAAAATAGCCAAGTGACGGCAACATTGCTTTGATAGGCGCAAACTTGGTTTAAGTCTTTGGCAACTAATAAATCATGCTTGAGGGCAATATCGAGAAGAGTGGTTAAACGATCTAAATTACGGATGAGAGAGCCAAATCCAGTAAAGACAAGGGGAGATTGTAAACTGGCAGCATCCCCGAGGGCGAGAAGGCGATCCATTGCCACAGCGCGATCGCGCTTCCCGACACTAAAATGACCGGGAATATAGCCAAAGGTTGCTTTTTTCCATTCCAATTCTTCCATGTCGCAGCGTCGATACTCAGGAAGAATTGTAAAGAAATCTTCATACATTTCTAATAAAGACCCGGGATTATCAGGATCCACTTCATGGTAATGGAATAAATAAATCGTAAGTTCGTCTTCGGCAGCAGGGAATAACTCCCAAATCAGTTGCCGCCCCCGGGAAATATCCCCATGAGAGTTTAAAACATCCCCATAGTTAGAATCCCACACCCCTTCTGGGAAGCCCCGTTTAATCGTTGCTCCCACGGTTGGGCAAACACTGTCAAAAGCGCGATCGCCGTTAAGTTGCCAAGCAATGGGAGAAGCCGATCCCATGGCATCAATTAAGAGTCTGCCCACAGCTTGGTTAGTTGTCTGCGTTGGTAAATGCTTGCCCTCCACAGTGACGGCAGTTTTACTAATATTAGCTTCCACAAATTCAGTTTCATCCCAAATTTCGCCCCCAGCGTCTTGTAATTTTTCTCCACACACTTGTAAAACCTTCTCCGAATCGAGAGCAATATTTAAAACGGTGGGGGTATGTAAAACATCCCCTTTCAAATGAGGGGGGTTATTGCCATCAAAAAACTTATTATAGCCATCAATATATTCTCTAGCGATAACGGCTTCAAATTCCGCTTGGGTAAACAACCCCAGATCAATTAACGCCTGAAACTCCTGACGAGAAATATTCCACTCCCGATTCATCCGCCCAAAGGGGAGACGTTCTAATAATAAAACCCGATAGCCTCGCCGCGCCATAACAGCCGCATGAATCACCCCCAAAGCACCGCCCACATAAATTAAATCATAGTCAGGATCGGTGTTCGGTTCCGTGGTGGTTTGTTTAACGACGGTTTTGGGCTGTTGGGGATGACGCACTTGGTTTCGCCAGCGTTGTTCCCACCAATACACGCGCTTCAGGGCAGACTCCCCATTGGGAATTTTTTGGAAGAAATGAACCGTTTTTGGGTAATAGGGGGCTAAAGCTGAGAAAATCGACTCTTGAGAGAGATCAATGTTTGGCGGTTCGGGATAGCTAGGGGGAAAGGCTTGTTCTATAGAAGACTTGAGATTTTGGGCGATTCGACGAGCAAAGGAAGCGGGAAAGTTCCCCCAGCGAAAGACTTTTAAATAAGTGGTATTTTGAAGTGACCAGATAAAAATTGAGAGTTCTCCGCCAGTCTTCACAAACTGTAACCTTAAGCCTTGACGAGTCAGTTTTTTTTGATCACAATCAACTTGCCACTGTTGTTTTAACCACTGGTAAACTAATGCCGAATCACTAACGGGAACTTCAATATAGAGAATTTCTTCCATGATGATTGATATTGATCCAATAAGAGTAAGTTTTTAAAGATCACAAAAACGGAAAGCGCCTGCTGCGACCGTTGGTCAAATTTTGCCAAAGTACGCTAGACTTTTTTATACTTAACATTAAAACCATTTAACAAAAGTTTACATTTATATCATTTCTTTAATAAACTCATGTCAAGGAAACCAGCAATGAATTATCCCATCCCAGCGACCCTCGAAGAAATAGAAGCTCTCAAAAAGAACCCAGTAGATGAAGAACTCATCGCCGCCGCGATCGCTGGCGTGGTACAAATCGCCCGCGCCCAAGGGCAAACTCTCGATGAAGTCACAGCCCAAGTGTTAGCGGAAGATCATTGGTTAGAGCCAGCCCAAAGACGGTGGCTTAGTGCTATTGTGGCGCAAGCATGGCAAAGTTTTGGCAAGGAATCTTC
>CAZTXK010000215.1:0-4601 GCA_964617275.1 uncultured Dactylococcopsis sp.
TCAGGGCGTTGGGAAACTTACACCAAAGCTGAGGGGATTATGTTTTCTCTTATTGACCGACAAGAGCGACGTTTGGGACTAGGCCCTACCCATGAAGAGGCGATTACCGCCATTGCTAGAGACAGTATTCGCTCTTATCGTCAGCTTCCCCAAAATTTATACCAAATTCAAACCAAGTTCCGCGATGAAATTCGTCCCCGTTTTGGCTTAATGCGAGGGCGAGAGTTTATTATGAAGGATGCTTATTCTTTTAATGCTGATCCTGAGAGTCTCAAGGAAACCTATGCTGCGATGAGCCAAGCCTATGCCAATATTTTACGTCGCTGTGGCTTATATTTTACTGCTGTGGAGGCTGATTCGGGAGCAATTGGAGGATCAGCGTCTCAAGAATTTATGGTGCTTGCAGAAGCGGGAGAAGATGAGGTTCTCTATACTGAGGATGGCAAATATGCTGCCAATGTGGAAAAGGCGGTTTCTATGCCCACTGAAGCCCAACCTTCCCCCTTTTCTAGTTATGAGAAGCGAGAAACCCCAAATACCCCTACCATTGCTACTCTCTGCGAGTTTTTAGGCTGTGATGCGACGACGGTTTTAAAGAATGTTCTCTATGAGGCAGTTTATGACAATGGGAAGCAAGTTTTAGTCTTGATTAGTATTCGGGGGGATCAAGATGTTAATGATGTGAAGTTAACCAATATTCTTTCGGGAATGGCGGAAGATTATGGCGCACAGGCGTTAATTGAGTTAAATGTTCCTGATACAGACGCACAACAAAAATGGGCAACCCAACCCTTACCATTGGGCTATATTGCTCCTGATTTAGGGGATGATTATATTCAAGGACCCAAAGAGGTTGAACCAAAGTTTCTCCGCTTAGTAGATGAAACAGGGGTGAATCTGCAAAACTTTGTTACTGGCTCTAATGAAAGCGGTTATCACGTAGTCGGGGCAAATTGGGGAGAACAGTTTACCCTTCCTAAAACTGTGGTTGATGTTCGAGAAGCCCAAGCCGGCGATCGCGCGACTCATGATCCCAACCAAATTCTCCAAAGTGCGCGAGGGATTGAAGTGGGACATATTTTCCAACTGGGAACTAAATATTCCGAAGCCATGGGGGCAACTTATACCAGTGAACAAGGACAAGAAACCCCGCTTTATATGGGCTGTTATGGCATTGGCGTTTCTCGGTTAGCCCAAGCCACTGTCGAACAATCCTATGATAAAAATGGCATTATTTGGCCCAGCGCGATCGCGCCCTATCAAGTGGTAATTACTGTTCCCAATGTTACCGATGAGCAACAATCGCAAGTTGCCGAAACCTTGTATCAAGACTTATTAAGCGCGGGAATTGAAGTGCTGCTCGATGATCGAGACGAACGAGCCGGGGTCAAATTCAAAGATGCGGATTTAATTGGAATTCCCTATCGGATTGTCACCGGGCGATCCCTAGCTAATGGCAATGTGGAAGTAATCAAACGCGCCGATTTATCTTCCCAAGAGATTCCTATTTCTGATGCTGTTACGACGATTCGAGATTGGATCAAAAATTAATTGCAAAAAAGGGGGAAAACTCCCCCTAACTGACAACTAAGTGGTTGCTTCGGCTTCAGATTCTACTCCTGCTTCTTCTAGCCGTCCGTAGAAAATCCCACGAATTTTCACATCTTCAGGCTCTTGCGCTCCTAAATCAGTATCTGAAGGTTGCTCACTTTCAAAAGTTCCAGCAAATTCTCCAGTTACCTGATCCACTTTTTCAATTTGTAAGGAAATATGTCCTTTTCCTTTTTTATAACGCTTTTGATTTTCCTTTTGGAATTTATCATCATCTGAGTTAGCACGTAGCCCGACAGCATTATCATAACCAGAGGCAAGTCCTCTTCCTCTTGGATCTAGGAATAACGCCCCCCGATAAGAAGGAACATAAAAATCTCCCTCAAAATCAGTGGAGGTATTGATATTGCTTAATCCGGCTTCAGTTTCGGCGGTTAATCCTTTCACCGTAAACAGGAAGGGAATTTGTTCTCCTCCAGGAAGTTGCACGGTAATAGGCTGAAAGTCAATGCCATCGACTTCCTGAAAGCGAAACTTCCCTTGCTCGTCTAAATTCACGTTAGCAACAATTTGATCCAGACTCGATGAAGAACGAGTAAGCAACTTACCAGAGACAAATTCTGCTTCCCGACGTTGGTTAGTGGGTTCTTCTTTCACATAAAATTCCGTCGGTTGCAGACACATATCCTTGATTTTATAGCTTTGATCGGGACTAACCTCAATCGCTCCCCGTCTGCTAGAGGCTAAACGTGGACATTTATTGGCTAATCCTGTTCCTACGACTTGATCATAAGTCATTTGACTTTTATCAACGTATTCGTTTGGCTCTTCGGCACAAGCCGTTAAAAAACTTAAACACAGCGCCAGGAATGTGGCTAATATTGCACGATATTTCATAATTTTTCTTGATTCCTCTATTGAAAGAACTCTCCGCTACAGCAATGTTATAGGTTGCGCCCAGTTGGCAATTTCAACCACTCCTTTGGTTTTAATCCTACGATCTAATCCTCATCTGGTTAAGATGATGATAAGTTTGAACTAACACGAGGGCACATTGACCAACGGTCAGAGCAGGCGCCAACCGAGTGAGGAAGGCGTAATCTCTGACCAACGGTCGCAGGGAACAACTTCCGTTTAGGGAGGTGTAATCTGCGACTTTGTGTTGGTTGTCGTTTAGATAAAAGGAGGAGTCTAGCCAAAATCTTACGATAATCAAAAAAGTTATTGAACATCCAATTAGGCATTGTACACTCTACAGTTGCTTTTCCTATCAAGGAAAGTCCCGAATACTCTTAAATTATGAAGTTTTGTAACTATATAAACTGATGGATCAGAAGGGAAATCATAAGCTGACCGAGGAAACAGAGCGTGTTAAGAATTTAGTTTTAGAAATTGCAAAGGATTATGAAGGGGATGGGCTAGCATTACTAAAATTACTCCGAGTTTTGGAAGCCTTACATTGGCAAGTGCGAGAACAATTTTTCCACCCGACTCTTCCTGAGACACGCCAAGAATTATACAAATTACTGCGCAATATTGAAGAAAATGGGGGTTGGCCCTATATTGAACGGATGAAGCTGCGATCGCTGCTTACACATTTAGAATTTAGTGAAAACGAAGATAATCGGGATGTATAAGGGGATGACAAATTCAAAAATTCAATTCGGAACTGATGGCTGGCGCGGTGTAATTGCCGCAGATTTTACTTTTTCACAGGTGGAGAAAGTTGCCGCGATCGCGGCTGATATTCTGGAAAAACACTACGGTAATATTACTCAAAACCGCTTAATTGTGGTGGGTTACGATCGCCGCTTTATGGCGGAGAAGTTTGCCCAAGCCACAGCTAAAGCAGTACAGAAGGCCGGCTTTGATGTTTACTTAGCCAATTGTTATGCCCCCACTCCCGCCCTGAGTTGGGCAGCGAAAACCCAAGCCGCTTTAGGGGCTTTAGTGCTAACCGCAAGTCATAATCCCCCAGAGTATTTAGGGCTAAAAGTCAAATCAGCATTTGGGGGATCAGTGGGGAGATCAATCACCGCAGAAATTGAGGAAAAGTTAGCGCAGGGAGACATTCCCGAATCTTATAATCCTGGAACTTTAGAGTGGTTTAACCCTTGGGATAGCTATGTGGAAGGATTACAGTCCAAAGTCAATGTTAGGGGGATTAAACGTGCCATTTCCCAAGGAAAACTAAACATTTTTGTGGATGTCATGCACGGAGCCGCGGCAGGAGGGTTATCTCGCCTTCTCGGAGAGGGAATTACTGAACTCAATGCCAATCGTGATCCTTTATTTGGAGGCAATCCTCCCGAACCTCTGCCTAATTATATTCCAGACTTATTCCAAGCCATTAAACAAGCAAAATCCGATCATCCCTCAAAATTACGAGTGGGATTAGTCTTTGATGGCGACTGCGATCGCGTGGCTGCCATTGATGGCGAAGGAAACTTTTTAAGCTCGCAAGTGCTAATCCCCATTTTGATCCAACATCTGGTCAATCATCATGGCTTTAGTGGGGAAGTAGTGAAAACCGTGAGTGGATCGGATTTAATTCCCTTGGTGGCAAAACAATATGAACAACATATTTATGAAACCGCGATCGGGTATAAATATATTGCAGAACGAATGTTAAAAACCGATGTCCTCATTGGCGGCGAAGAATCAGGAGGCATTGGTTATGGCACTCATATTCCTGAACGCGATGCCCTATTATCGGCGCTTTACGCCATTGAAGCTGTTGTTGTCAACGAAAAAGACTTAGGGGAACTATACCAAAATTTACAAACCGAGGTGGCGTTTCATTCAGCCTACAATCGCGTTGATTTACCTTTAGCGAATACAGAAGCGAAAGAACGACTCCAAAGGATTCTAGAAAGCAATCCCCCAACCCAAATTGCAGAACAAGAGGTTAACGACTGCCAAACCTTGGATGGCTATAAATTTCGCCTTGCTGATGGTAGCTGGCTATTAGTCAGATTTAGCGGCACTGAACCGCTACTCAGACTATATTGTGAGTCTAGTAATGAACAAGAAGTAAAAACAATTCTGGA
>CAZTXK010000216.1:0-4532 GCA_964617275.1 uncultured Dactylococcopsis sp.
AATGACTAATGACTAATCCACCCATTGATCTGCAAAATAAAACCATTTTTATTAATGAACCTGTTCCTCAAAAAGGAATTACTTGTTCAAATCGACAGAGAATTTTAAGACTTGCTAAACATTTAGAATCAACCCGAACGATTGAGTCTTCTTGGGGGCCATTTGTCATTATTGGTAAGTATGAAAATAAAGATATTTTTTTAGCATTAGCCCCAGTTGGCACTGGTTGTGGTCTGCTTTTCACAGAATTATATTATCGAGGCGCAAATGCTATTATTCGTTTTGGTTCTGATGATATCCCTAATCCTACTTCAGAAGAAACACAATTATTTAAAATAATTGATGAAGCAGATAATCTGTTTGGCTATTCTCAAGCGATTGGGGTAGAACGTAACAAAATTGGAAAATCAATTCCAGCATCGTCAAGGTTAGTCGAAGCATTAAAACAAGCCTCGAAACGTCAAAATTTAAATTACCAAACTCGGGTTTGCCATCATCTTGAGTCTTATCATGCTTTACGAATCCCTGAGGCTTTTCCAGAAGATTATCGTCATCGTATTGAGGCAGATTATGCGGCGGTAAAACGTCAAGATAAACCTGAAAGTATGGATATGGAAACGGCGGTTTTATTAGAAACGGCTCGTTTATTTAACAGGGACGCTGCTAGTATTTTGCAAACTGTTGATAAGGAAAAAGCCTCTGATCCCTATCATCAAAAAGAAACGCTTGAGCAAATTTATCGCACCGAAAATCAGTTTTTTGAGATTGCTTTTAATGCGCTTTTTAACAGTTAATCCCCCCTAACCCCCCTTTGAAAGGGGGGATAATGGATTGGTGTGTCGTGCTAATTATGCAAAATTATATTAGATTTTCTGTTTTAATTCCTTTAATTTATTTGCAACTTCTCCGTTTTTAATTAAGTCTTCGGCTTGGGTTAATCCTTGGGATAAATCAGGACAAATTCCGGTTAAATAGAGATAAGCACCGCCATTCCAAATCGCAGCCGACATTAATTCTCCCGGCTTTCCTTCAATCACGGCTTGTAAGTCTTGGATTAATTGCTCTTTTGATTCTAATAACACATCTCGCCCGGCAAAGCCATAATGTTCGGGATGCAGGTTCAACCGTTGAAAGGGTTTGTCTTGTTCACTAATGCCAATAATACCAGTACGGTTACGGGCTAAGTCACAACTCCCCTCTAACCCTTTGACGGTGATTAGTTTTTGCATTTTGCGGAGATCAAAGATTTCTCGGAAACGATCTTCGGTGGGGGGATGAACAAAGCCGGAGATCAAATTAGCTTCTCCGCCGTAGGGTGACCAGATTAGTTCTAGGGTAGCAAAGGGGGGACGCTTGCCAATTTCATCCCGATAAGGCACTAATTGTTGGGCTTGGGGGAAATGTTGGGGGAGATAGTAAAAGGCGATTCCGGTTTCATTGAGGAGTTTTTGATTGTCTTCGAGGGTTAAGGAACGATAATTGATTCCTAATCCTTCCCAAATGTCAACGTAAGGAATGCCATATTTGGTGGGCATACAATCGCCGCCCTGGAGAATGACGGGAACGCCCATACTGGCTAGGAGAAGCAGGGTAATGGGAAAAACCGTAGCAGTGCGCGATCGCGCGTCATAGGGGATACCAAAAACGGTTACGGGATAAGCGCTTTCCCGAGTTAAAGGCGGAATTTTGCCACCGAATTCATCATAGGCATCTAACATTCCGGCTAATTCCTCAGCAGTGGGACGTTTAATGCGATGGGCAATCATAAACGCCCCAATTTGGGCCGGCGTTGCCTCTTGTTTTAACATCAGTTCGGTGGCGGTGGCGGCTTCGGTGCGGGTTAAGTTTTTGCCCGTATGGACTCCACTACCCACTTTTTTGAGGAGTTCTCGGAATGATGCACTCATGGCTTGCAGTTAATAAATTGATAAAGGGGTGCTAACGGAAACAGAAAGTTTCTGAACCATTTGACGAAAGGCTTGAATGGGAGGAATTTCAGCGCGATCGCGCGTTGTGGCAAACACCACTTCTCGGGTGAGGGTTTCATGACGATTTTCAATACGACGAATGGCAAGGGTAGGATCTTGTTGGGCTTCCACAAGTGCTGAATGGGGAAGTAGGGCAATTAATTCTCCCTGACGAATCACCCCGCGAAAAGCATCAAGGGTATTTAATTCCATTGCCATTTTGATGGGGGCATTTTGTTGGGAAAACCAATCTTGAACCAAACGTTGCATTCCATAGCCGTCTTTAAACACCACATGGGAATAAGCTGTTAATTCTGACCAAGTTAATTGATTATACTGGGTTAAGGGATGATTCGCTGCCATTAACACTTCAATCGGTTCTTCAAATAGAACATCAGTCACCATTTCCGGGCTAGCGGTAAAGCCGGGATTATTCATAACAATAGCAACATCGACTAACCCATCCCGTAAAACTTTCAAAGCGCGATCGCTGCCAAGCGCCGTTACCCTTAATTGTACGTTAGGATACTGACGACTAAACACTTGTAAAATCGGTGGCAGATGATAAGAACACACCGAATGAATGGCTGCAATGCATAACTCGGGTTGTTTTCCAGCCATGAGATCATTTAATTCTTGGTTTACCATTGCCCATTCTTGGCAAATTTTACGGGCGCGAGGTAATAATCTCTCCCCAGCTACAGTTAGTTTAGCTTGGTGAGAGCGATGGAACAGATCAACCCCCAAAACATTTTCTAATCCTTGTACTTGCCGACTAATGGTCGATTGGGTGACAGAACATTTTTTCGCTGCTTGTCCAAAGTTGCCCGTTTCGATGATCGCTAAAAACGCTTGCAACTGCTCAATCCGCATTTCTATTATAGTATCTTAAATTACATTTATTGATGAGAATAACGAATTTTACAGTTACGTTTCGTGCATTTTGATACATCTAGGGAAGTTTTTTCAACGCGGCTTGGGCGTGTAGCTTCACAATGGAGGTTTCATCTTGAATCAGTTGCTGGAGAATGTCTTTACCCTCAGCCATTCCTAAATTGCCAATAGCAACGGCTAGGGCTTGTTTTAGGGGGATTTCCTGTTGCCACTGTGGCGTTTGCTGATAAACTGCGGTCAAGGTTTCTACAATCTCAGACTTATGGTCTTCGGTTTTCCAACGTCCAACCAGGGTGATAATTTCTTGGATAATTGGAAGCGGTTGGTTTTGCAAACTTTGAAGAAGTAGGAAGAGGCTTTGGGAGGTTTCTTGATAGCTTAAACCTTGCAAAAGGGACTTTTTAAGTGGTTCAGGGGTTAAGGAATTATTTAAGCAGTTATCAAGGCTATACAGGGCTTTCGGAGTTCCCATTCTACCCAGCGCGATCGCGCAATGAGAAGCGACTTCCCAGTTGATATCACTTAGAAGCGGGGATAGAGCTTCCACCACGAGATGCGGATTGTAATCGTTTCCGCGAACCCCTAAAGCAATGACACTTTCTTTTCGCACCCTAGAATCGGGATCTTGCAAAGCGGAAATTAGTGCCTCCACAATTCGCGAATCCCGAAAGCTACCTAGGGCTTCAAGGGCGATTCTACGGACTTCGGCATTCTCATCATTGACGAGGGTTAACAAGGGTTCAATGGTTTCAGGCTGACGAAGATAGGCTAACGCCTCTACTGCTGTGAGTTTAGTTTGGGGCTGATTTAAGGCTTCTGTCAGAGTGGGAATTGCCACTTTTCCTTGTTTGGATAAGCTATGGGCGCAAGCATCAATTACCTCTAACTCGGTCTCTGTTTTTAACACGCTCGTTAAAGAAAAGATCGCAGCTGAGGTTTGAAACTGACTTAAAATTGTCGCTGCCTCACAACGGAGATCAAGGTTGGCATCGGCATCTTCTAAAAGCTCAGTTAAAGGCGCGATCGCGCGTTCCCCAAACTTCGGCAAAAATTTCGCAATCTCCCAACGCTCTCGAAATTCACCACCGATAAAGGCTTCCCATACCCACTGAAAAGCCTCTTCCTTTTCCGAGGGGGGTAAATCAATTAAGCCCTTACCATCCGCAGATAAAGGCAGCTGCTGTAAATAGTTGTAAAGTTTCACGAAAGACGATTGTTTCTCTCCACTAAAAAAGGGGGAAATTCCCCCTGCAATCATTTTAATTTTTAACTGGCAGCAATGTATTCTTGCACACCACCCCGCTTTCTACGCAGTTTCGCCAGGGCTTGATGTTCCAGTTGACGGACTCGTTCCCGACTCAGGTTAAGTTTCTTACCCACTTTTGCTAAAGATAGCTCATTGCCATCTTCTAACCCAAAACGTAAGGATAAGACTTCCCGTTGTTGGGGGGTTAACTCTGAGAGCATGGTATCAATATCTTGACGCATTGACTCTTGAGTTAGGTAAGTTTCTGGAGAGTTTTCATCATCTTCGAGGAGTTCCGAGAGTTCGGTATCTTGGTTATCTCCCACCCGAACATCTAGGGAAATCGGCTGCCGAGCAATGCTGAGATACTCTCGAATTTGGGAAGGTTCTAATTGCAACTCGTTGGCAATTTCTGTGGGAGTCGC
>CAZTXK010000217.1:0-4532 GCA_964617275.1 uncultured Dactylococcopsis sp.
CAATTTTTCTAAAAAGGAATAAAGTTTACAATAGCGGGAAACTAGAAAGCGCGATCGCGCTAGCAAAGGCGGAGTTTAGTGACGCAACCCAAATGAAAAACTAATAAAAATCTTGATGCTGTTCTTTGAAAGCTCTTTCTGTAGTGGGTAAATTAAAATCATTAGCTAAAGAATCAATCCCATCAATAATTTTGGGAATTTTTTGTGGATCAACTTGTAAATTAGACAACCATTTTTCTCGATATTCTTCTCTTTCTTGGAAACGTTTAATGGCTTCTTTTAAAGGACGGATTACTTCGTAGGCTTTTTCCGCTTTCTCTATAGCATTTTGAGGAATAGGAGATTGTAGCCTAAGCATTGCTAAATCAATGAGATCTCTTCCTTCAACACTATCATCCATGTAGCGATCAGAATTGGAAAGCAGCTTAGAAGTGAAACAATCATCAAGACTTAAACAAGCTACAGGTGACCAGTCTGGATATCTAGGGGAATCGAGTGGAAATCGCGCTTCGACAATAATTTCCATTTTTATGGGGTTGCCTTCTACTATTATCAATAAACGAATTCCATATTGACTAGTTGTGCCTCGTTGGATACTAATAGCAGTTTGATCATGGAATAACGCTTGATAACCGCCATCAAAGATAATTGTACGCAGATGTTTATAACCTGATGAAGCAATCGGACAAATGAAATCAATATCTTTACTCCAACGATATTCTCCAAAGTCTAATGTTAAGAGAGTACCACCGCCAAAGTAAGCCGTACTTTCCGCCAATAAATGAGAATCTAAACTATCAAGAATAGTCAGAATTCTATTGTGATGATCTAACTGAAAGGTCATAACTCAACTTGCAACCAAGATTGATAATCATTAGCAAGCTGCTTGAGGAAATCGAGTTCCTCGCCTTGAGGTGAACCAAACAGTTTGCGATATTCCCAACCTCGTTCATAACGACTCAACATTTGTTCAGGGGTAAACTGATAAACGTCTTTGGTTTGCCAACAAATTGCTTCTAGGAACGGGAGTTTTTTCGGGATAGATATTTGATCAGTCGAAGTTGTCATGGTTGATGCAACTGATTCATTACCATTACCTTTAATTTTACAATAGCAGAAAACTAGAAAGGGCGATTGGACTCCGTCCATGGTTCGCAAACGCGCTACAATAAAGGAGTCTGATCCCGCAAGGCTTGTCCTTAGAAACAATTTCTCTAAAGAGCTTAACTTACTCAATTATTATGTAGCTTCCATTGTTTAATTATTTTTGCTGAAAATTTTCTGCCTACTACTAGCAACAGGGATTGCTTGATTTTTCTGTTGATAGTCTTCTTTCACTAATTCCCAAGCAATTTTCAATTCTTCTAGAGCTTCTTGAGGCGTATCTCCAAAGGCAGAAATATTTGGCATTTCCTGAAAATGGGCAAGCCAGTCTCCTTGTTCATCAACATATAAATTAATAATAAAACCATCAAAATTGTAATTCTCTAAAGACATTATTCTTCTTCCTCTCGATAATTAAGAAATTGTTGGACTTGATAAAGTTTAGCTTTGCCATCTTTACGAGGTTGAATGGGTAATAATTGATCATTGGGTGAACACCATAAGCGATGACTTCCTTTCTGACGACTCAATATCCATCCTGATTGTCTCAATAAGGTTTCAAATTCCTCAAAAGTAAGATTTTGTGGTCTCTCCTTTGCTTTTTTCTCTAACTTTTCTTTCTTGGTCATCTTTTAATGGAATAATGTACCTTGTTAGTACCATGAACTAGGAGAGTAGAATTGCCTATCAGTTGGATTAATCAACCTGAACTCATAAAGGTTTTGCCTCGCTTAAAACCCGTTCACGAATTAAAGGGCTTAACCCTTGTTCAGTGACAATATCGACTTGACATCCTAATAAATCCTGTAAATCCATGAGTAATCCCCCCGGAAACCAAGGAGTTGTTTTTGTGGAATCATAGTCAATTAAAAAGTCAATGTCGCTGGCTTCTGTCTCTTCTTTACGAACAACTGAACCAAACACCCGAACATTAAATGCGCCATGTTGAGAAGCGATTTTTAGGATGTCGTCTCGTTTTTCTTCTAATCGTTCTATCAGGGACATGGTTGAGGCTGAGTCATCGACTATTGGAACAAGAATAATTATAGCGCGATCGCGCCTTGCAAAGGCAGAGTCTGATCGCGCACCCGCATTTCTCACAAACGGATCGATTGTAGCAAGCAGGAATTGATTGAAGGATAAGGATTATGATCGCGCTTGGCAGGAAAAACTACTTTGTTCCTTTCCTCAAGTCAGAATCCATTTCCTTTCTCACAATTTCATTAACCAGTTCATTCCAATCAATTCCTTTTTCCTCAGCTTTTTTTCTCACAAATTCCTGTACTTCATCATCAAGATAAATAGGAGATTTAAATGTTGCATTAGGATAATAAAATCTACCCCGTTCTGCTTTAGAAAAGTCATATTCAGCTTTCATCAGTCTTCTTCCTCATAACAACGAATTTCCTGCTTAGTTGCTCGTCTTGCGGAAATAATTCTCACATCCAGAATATCCACATCCTGATCAATTGTATGAACAACTAGCAAATACTGACCGTTTGATGTTATTCCCAGTGTAATCCACCGTTCTTCAACCAAGCTGTGTTCCTCATCAAAGATTGTCAAAGCCATTGGATCTGAGAAAATCCCCTCTGCTTCTCGAAAACTGACTCCATGTTTCTCTAAGTTTCTCTGAGCCTTAATTGGATCCCATTGGAAACGGTACTGCATCTATTGTTGGTTTAGACTTAAAAACATTGGCAAACCAGAAAAGAGTACCTTGTGAGAGGCGACTCGTCAATTTCAATACCTGACATTTTGATAGTTAAGAAGTCGCGATCGCGCTGTTCTCATTTCCAAACGCGATCGCGCCTTGCAAAGACGGAGTCTAATCGCGCACCATAGATAAATTCCAATTGCACTAAAGATTGAGTCAATCAATTATCAGTTTGCATGAATAAAAGTGATTAGGCAAACCTTTTTCGTTAGCAAGAGTAACATGAAACTTACCAACCTGAGCCCCACTGACTACGTGCTTATTTGTAATTATAACTGGTACTACTAAATTATTTTCTTGTAACAAGTTCATATAGAAGCCTGTTCCTGTGGAAATACTACCATTTTGTAATATAGTTTCTATCCTAACGGTACTATGAGTTAGTTGCTCTATTAAACCAAAGTTCATATTATTTTCTTAGACTTTCAAAATTGCATTTTTTCTCTATTAATATCGAAACTTGATATTAATGAGCTGCAAGCAGTTGCTTCTCATTCACTAGTATTGGTTAAGCTTTATGGCTTGATCGATGATTGCCATAAGACATCAAAAATCGCGAAGCAAGAAGAAAAAACTAATGAAATTCATGATGCTGTTCTTTGAAAGTTCTTTCTGTAATCGGCAAATCAAAATCACTCGCTAAAAGATCAATCCCATCAATAATTTTGGGAATTTGTAGCGGATCAACTTGTAAATTAGAAAACCATTTTTCTCGATATTCTTCTCTTTGTTGGAAACGTTTAATGGCTTCTTTTAAGGGGCGGATCACTTCGTAGGCTTTCTCTGCTTTTGCGATCGCCTTTTCAGGAATAGGAGATTGAAATCTGAGAACTGCTAAATCAATCAAATCTCTTCCTTCAACACTATCGTCCATGTAGCGATCAGAATTAGAAAGAAGTTTAGAGGTAAAACAATCACTAAGAGTTAAACAAGCAACAGGTGACCATTTTGGATAGCGCGGAGGATCTAATTCAAAACGAACTTCTGCAATAATTTCTGTTTTTATTGGAATGCTATCCACTTCTATGAGCATACGAATTCCATATTGGTCAGTGGTTGGATAACCTCCGATTTGAATTGTATCTGACTTACTGAATAATGCTTCGTAACCACCATCAAAGATAACTGTACGAAGGTTTTTGTAACCTGATGCAGAGATTGGACAGATAAAATCAACATCTTTACTCCAACGGTATTCCCCAAAATCTAATGCAAGGAGAGTACCACCGCCAAAGTAGGCTTTGCTCTCCTTTAGTAGGCTGGAGTTTAGACTTTCCAAAATGACAAGAATTTTATTGTGATGATCTAACCTGAAGGTCATAGCTCAACTTGCAACCAAGATTTATAACGTTGAGCCAGTTCTCTTAAAAAATTAAGTTCTGTCTCCTCCAAGCCACCACATAACGTGCGATATTTCCAGCCTCGCTCATAACGACGTAGCATTTGCTCTGGCGTAAACTGATAAACATTTTTAGTTTGCCAGCAAATTGATTCTAAGAAAGGCAACTTTCTTGGCCTTGATATTGTAGCTGGTGCTTGAGCAGTTGTTGTTGTCATAATTACCACCATTGATCGTTTGCAACCAATCTCAACTCTAGGATAGCCTACTGAAGATTAATTATCTGCTACCAGTTGTTTCTCATTCACAGGTGTCTGTTCCTGCTTACCATTTGATCGCTGATCGCCATAATACATCAAAGGAATAATAAAC
>CAZTXK010000218.1:0-4520 GCA_964617275.1 uncultured Dactylococcopsis sp.
TTAGAATTTTCATAAATTTATTTCTCTTAGGATTCGTTATTTGTTATTTGTTATTCGTTATTCGTTATTTGTTATTTGTTATTTGTTCACTGGTTTACGAAGGACAATCATTTAAACTAAATTTTGGCAAGTATTAGCGGTTTCAATTTCAGTAATATTGGCGAGAGTGGTATGAGCAATGTTCGTTAAGGCTTCTTGGGTAAAAAAGGCTTGGTGTCCGGTAATAATGACATTGGGAAAGGTTAATAATCTCTCAAATAAATCATCTTGAATAACTTCATCTGATAAGTCTTCAAAAAATAGATCGGATTCTTTTTCATAGACATCTAAAGCCAAATAACCAATGGTTTTATTTTTTAAGCCATCCACGACAGCTTGGGTATCAATTAATCCGCCACGACTGGTATTAATTAACATCACACCTGGTTTCATTTTGGCAATGGAATCTTCATTAATTAAGTGTTTATTCTCGTCTGTTAAGGGACAATGGAGAGAAATAATATCCGATCGCGCATATAATTCATCTAGAGCCACATACTCGCCAAAATTAGAAAAACTCTCATTGGGATAAGGATCATAGGCTAAAACATTACAGCCAAATCCTGATAAAATTTGTCCTGTTAAGTAACCAATTTTTCCGGTGCCAATAATCCCAACGGTGCGACCATATAAGTCAAACCCTAATAAGCCATTGAGAGAAAAATTTCCTTCTCGGACTCGATAAAAAGCTCGATGAATTTTGCGATTTAAGGTTAACATAAGCGCGATCGCGTGTTCAGCAACCGCATGAGGAGAATAAGCAGGAACCCGAACAATTTGCATTCCTAATTCTTTCGCCGTTTCCAGATCAACATTGTTATAGCCAGCACAACGAAGGGCAATTAATTTCACTCCCTGTTGAGCGAGAATTTTTAAGGTTTCGGCACTCACTTCGTCATTAACAAAGACACAAATAGCGGTTGCATCTTGAGCTAAAATTGCTGTTTTTTTACTTAAATGGGGTTCTAAGAAAATTAAGTCGTGATTATAGTTTTCATTTGCCTCAGTAAAAAATTTCTCATCGTAAGGCTTAGTACCAAATAGTGCAACTTTCATAATCTTAAAATAATTGAGCAACTCGTATCTATATTAGACTAGGAATTAATGACTAGCCATTAAATTAAGTTTAAGAATGACGTTGCATCCTTGCTCGTAAATACATAACCACTGGAAACTGGTAATATTCCACAATCAGCCAGATCAAAATGACAAAATGAGCAAGAAATGTCAAAATTGTCCAAGCCGTGGGAAGCCAAGCCAGAGGAGTCCCCGGAATGGTGGGGAAAAGATAAGCCCCAGTGCCGACAATTAGGGGAGGAATGGTAATAAAAAGCAGTCCTAACACCAAATATTCCCAACCCATATTTACGCCTTTGCGATAAGGATTACTCCATTTTTTGCCATCCCAATACCAACTGAGAGGGATTTCACTATCCATCATTTTTAGCACTTGTTGGGCAAAACTAGCCGTAAACAGATGCTGGCAAAATTCACAGGAAAAGGTATCTTCCATTAAAGGCAAGGGTTTAACTTCTCCCGTCCGACAAACAGGACAAGGATAGGTTTCGTTTTCGTTGAGTGATTTCATAACTAGCAGTAATTAAGCAAAGTTGGCTGGCGGTTGTTCGCTTTGTTCTTTCAGTTTCTTTAATTGTTCTTGAATTAGCTTATGGAGATTTTTCCGAGCAATTTCTGTGCCATTATCATAGTTTCCTGATTCATCAAAAAAGATAAAACTATCGACTTGTTCTAAGGCTAAAAGTTCAAATAAAATGTGGGTAACTGGAATCGGTAAAGCCATTAACTGCGGATCATTATGTTGAGCAAATGCACTGGCATCCTCTAAACTGGGAAACGCATAAATCACCCGTTTCTCTAAGTTTTGATTTTCCCGATGACGGAGAGTGGTAACTTGCCAGTGTTCTTCGGAACTTTGCAAGATATAATACTCTTGATGCTGGAGTTGATGAGCAATTAATTTTAAGGTAGGCGCGATCGCGCGTTCCATTACTACGGGCATCCCCCGATCTTCAGGAGCATCTTCAATTAGCTGTTTTAGTTGTTGATCAATATCCATCGTTTTAACGCTTGTTAGTGATGACTCATCCTTCCCCCCATTATGTCTAATTTGTCTTCCCAATCGCGAGAAGAATCATCTATTTTGTCTCGTCTCCGTGAACAGTTACAAGCCCCTCCTCCCAGCGATACAGAGGAATCTATCTCTTTAAGAGTTTTAGTACAGCTATTAGTTGCCATTGGGATTCTTGCCACAGATTTGGCAGCAGATACCAATTACAGTCTGTGGGCAATTCCCATTAGTATGATTGGGGCAAGTTGGAGTTGGAAACAACGACATAAGCGTAATACCACAGTTAAATTCCTAATTGCGATTGGGATGTTAATTGTACTGGCAGCCTTTTTTAATAATCTGTTGGGGAGTCTCAATGATACCCGCTTAGTTTTAGCAGAACTGCTGATTCAACTACAAGTTTTACATAGCTTTGATTTGCCCCGCCGCAAAAATCTGGGCTATTCCATGGTCATTGGTTTAATTTTACTCGGGGCTGCCGGAACCCTCTCCCAAACCTTTGCTTTTGCCCCACTACTGGTGCTTTTCCTAATTATTGGTTTACCGGTTCTGGTTTTAGACTATCGCTCCCGATTAGGCTTTGATAAGTCTCCTCAAACCAACTCCTCCCAGAAAAAATCTCTCAATTCCACCTTATCTGTGCGCCGTTTAAGTATCTTCTTTGCGATTATTTTAACGCTGGGGCTAGTCATTTTTGCCTTCATGCCTCGTTTTCCCAGTTACCAAATTCAAAATTTCCCCGTTGGCGGTGCAGAAAGTCTAGAAGATGAGGGCTTTGATAACAACGATCGCCGCATTTCCAACTCGGGTTACGTGCAGGAAGGAGAAAGTGATGACGGGGAAGGCAGTGGCAACGGAGAGGGAAGCCCAGTAGAAGGGCGAGGAGAAATGAGTCAAGACTTTTACTATGGTTTTAGTAATCAAATTAATCAAAACTTACGGGGAGAATTAAATCCGCGCGTGGTGATGAGACTGCGATCGCAGGCGGATGGTTGGATTAAAGTCCTTGCCTTTGATCACTATACCGGAGAAGGGTGGAAAATTGAGAAAGAATCCCCCAAACAGGATATTAGCCGCCCCAGTTGGTCCTATCGTTTTCGCCTCTCTACCCCTTCTACTCAAGCAAAAACGGAACGAGTGGTGCAAACTTATACCGTAACCAATCAACTCCCCAATTTAATTCCAGCTTTACCCAATGCCAGGGAGATTTATTTCCCCACTCGCGAAATTGCTGTTGATCCTCACGGAAGTATTCAGTCGCCAGTTGCCTTAGGAGAGGGATTAACTTATACCGTGATTTCAAAAGTTCCTTATCGCGATCGCGCCGCCTTACGACAAGCTGGAGATAACTATCCAGACTCAATTCGCGATACCTATTTACAAGTTCCCCCCGAAATTAAAAACAGAATCCGCCAACAAGGGGAAAGCCTCCTCGCAGAATCTTCCCAACCCATAGAAACCACTTATGAAAAAGTCTTATATCTAGCCCAAGCGATTAAACAAAACTATCAGTTACAACCTGATATTCCTTTTCTAGAAGACGATCAAGACTTAGTGGAAACCTTTTTATTTGATTGGGAAGGAGGGTATCCGGATCATTTTTCCAGCACCCTCACCATTATGCTACGCTCACTGGGCATTCCCGCGCGACTCGCCACAGGGTTTAGTACCGGTGAGTTTAATCCCTTTACCGGACTCTATGTCATTCGCAATACCGATGCTTTTGCCTTAACGGAAGTTTATTTTCCCAACTACGGCTGGCTTCCCTTTGATCCCATCCCCGGACATAAATTGATTCCCCCCTCTGTGGAACAATCAGAAACCTTTGGCGTTTTGCGTCAAATTTGGAATTGGGTAGCAGGCTGGCTTCCTACACCCGTTGCCGGTTTTCTCAACTATCTCTGGACGCTGATTATTGGCTCTATCAGCAGTTTTTTCCGCGCCCTTTGGGGATTTGTCACCCAAGGTTGGGTGGGGGCGATTACAGGGCTGATTGGACTGTTTTTAGCAACATTTTTAAGCTGGCTGGGTTGGAAACAATTGCAACGCTGGCGTTATCAGCGCTGGTTATCGCAACTTCCCCCAATAGCAGGGTTATATCAGCAAATGTTGGCAACCCTAGAAAAAGCCAACCTCTCGAAACCCCCTGAACAAACCCCCTTTGAATATTTAGAAACCGCAAAAACCGAATTAGAAAACGCTCAAGCTGAAGTCGTCCAAGAAATCTCACAAGCCTATGTTTCTTGGCGCTATGGCGACTATACCGCCAACTTGGACTATTTGCGGGATAGCTTAAACCGATTAAAGCGGAGTTTACAACGTTTGTAAGATTGGTTATTGGTCATTAGTCATTGGTCATTAGTTATTTGTTCACTGATTACTGGTCACTGGT
>CAZTXK010000219.1:0-4508 GCA_964617275.1 uncultured Dactylococcopsis sp.
TTACGATTTCGCAATGACCAATTACTCCCCTTACTTAACTTAAATCCGTCAGAGGTTACAGATGAACACTTCATCGAAGCCTTTGGGAAATTTCAAGGAGTCCATCCGTTTCTCGCTCTCAAATATCACGGTTATCAATTTGGCAGTTATAACCCCTATCTCGGAGATGGACGAGGGTTTATTTATGGACAAGTGCGCGGGAATGATGGTCGCTTATATGATTTTGGCACCAAAGGGTCTGGACAAACTCCCTATTCTCGCACTGCTGATGGCAGATTAACCCTAAAAGGGGGAGTGAGAGAAGTTCTTGCTAGCGAGGCTTTACATCAATTGGGCGTTCGCACCTCTCGCTGTTTAAGCCTCATTGAAACAGGGGAATCACTCTGGCGTGAAGATGAACCTTCCCCCACTCGCGCCTCGGTTTTAATTCGGATGAGTCATTCTCATATTCGCTTTGGCACATTTGAACGCCTCAACTACTTACAACGTCCCGATTTAGCGCAGAAACTATTAGATCATGTTATTCACTATTATTATCCTCATTTAGAAGCAGAAGCGGAAAAATATGCTTACTTTTATCAGGAATTAGTGCAGCGAGTGGCGGAGTTAGCAGCGCAGTGGATGGTTGCAGGTTTCTGTCATGGAGTCCTCAATACCGATAATATGTCAATTACAGGGGAAAGTTTTGATTATGGCCCCTATGCCTTTATTCCCACTTATAGCCCTCGCTTTACTGCGGCTTATTTCGATTATTCGGGATTATACTCTTATGGCAATCAGCCGCGTATCTGTCGCTGGAATTTAGAAAAGCTACAACGCCCTCTCGGAATGGTCATGTCAGCGAAGGATTTAGAAACAGGGTTAGCAGAGTTTGAAACCTATTATCAGCAACAGTATCAGCAGTTAATGTTAGAAAAATTAGGCTTTGTCTCTTTATCGCCAGAAACAGGAAAGCGGTTAGTAGAAGAGACAGTCAATTTATTATACGAAACTCAAGTTCCCTATCATCGCTTTTTTGCGGAATTGGCCAATTGGTTTACCCCTAGCTGGCAACAAAATTCCGATATTATTTTAGAAAATGCTGAATTTGTAGAACAGTTAAAAGAAAGAGTTGCCGTTTGGGAAACTTGGCAACAATGCTATCAACAAGCCTTAAAAGAAGTTTCAGATCAAGAGTTGGAAGGGGTTGCGTCTCGTCTGAAAGCTAAAAATCCTCAAACTGCCCTCTTACGCCCTGTCATTGAGTCGGTTTGGGAGCCGATTACTTTAGAAAATGAATGGGATCCGTTTTACGCGCTATTGGAAGAAATTCAGAGTCACAGCTAAGGTGGGGAAACCCAATAACTTATGAAATATTTTCTTTTTTCATTAGCTCAATAATTTGTTGATTAAGTGTGGGTAAATCATTAACTATGGTGAGCCACACCATATTAATTTGAACTTGAAAATATTCGTGGGAAACAACATTCCTCATATCAATCATTAAACGCCATGGAATATTTGGATACTGTGACTGAATATCTTCGGGAATAACTCTGGTTGCCTCACCGATAATCAAGAAGTCATATAGGACAGCCTTGATGATTGTTTCATCTTCACAAAATTGTTCTTGGGTAAGATCGGCCGTTAGTTTTTGAATTGCTTGTAAGGAAAAGTGAATATCTTTAATTCGTAGTTTCCAATCCCTAGAAGACACGGATTACCTCTTGGAGAATCGGTTGGCGCAGGTTTTCCTTTAGGGTTTCTCTGGT
This sequence comes from uncultured Dactylococcopsis sp., assembly GCA_964617275.1. Lineage (GTDB taxonomy): Bacteria > Cyanobacteriota > Cyanobacteriia > Cyanobacteriales > Rubidibacteraceae > Halothece. The sequence continues at coordinate 1,752 of CAZTXK010000219.1, forward strand.
TCCTAAATCGACGGGATAACCAAGGAGGTCTTGTAAATAAAGTTTAATTTGAATAAATTGGAAGAGACTAATGGGGTGGGAAAATTCAGCGAGGAAGTCGATATCACTTTCTGGGTGAGTTTCATCTCTGGCGACTGAGCCAAATAGCTCTAAGGTTTTGACACCTAGGGCTTGGAGTTCAGGTTGATGAGTTTTGACGTGATGGAGAATTTCTTGATGATTCATGGTTCGTTATTTTCCCACTCCCTCATTGCGATTTTCTCTGTCTGATCCGCCCATAAAGATTCTTCTTCCATCTCTTGTTGAGAACAATTTTGGTAAAACCATCGCAGTTGGTTTTCAATTTGCTGTTTTCGCCAAAGCCCTAACGCTTCTTCTACCGCAGCGGAACGATTGTTGCTTAATTGATCTACTTGCTGGCGTAAAGCGGTGTCAATGGTAATCGTAATGCGTTCTTTTGAAGACGACATGATATTATTTTCGGCTAGCAGTAAGAAAATTCATCATACTCATAGCCTTATTTTAGAGGGATAAAAGCTGAAATGCAATTGCTTTAGAAATTAGTTGAGAAAATGAATGGGCTGGGGTGGTTATTTGTTATTCGTTATTAGTCATTAGTCATTTGGTCACTGATTACTGGTCACTGGTCACTGATTACTGGTCACTGTAAAAGGTAGGGAAACCCGAATGCCATAAGCACGGAAATTTGGGATTTGAAGTGAAAGCGCGATCGCGCATAATTTCTAAAGGATACCTAGACTAAAATCGGAGGACGCTTTATGACCGTATTAGAACAGGGAAAAATCACAATTCATAGTGAAAATATTTTTCCTATTATTAAAAAATCACTCTACACGAATCATGAAATTTTCTTACGGGAATTAATTTCTAATGCGGTGGATGCGATTAGTAAGCTAAAAATGGCATCCTTATCGGGGGAATTAAATGGCGAAGTTGGTGAACCCGAAATCAACATTCATCTCAATGAGGGCAAAAAACAAATCTCGGTTTCCGATAATGGCATTGGCATGACTGCCGAGGAAATTAAAAAATATATTAACCAAGTTGCCTTCTCCAGTGCGGAAGATTTTATTCAGAAATATCAAAATCAAGAGAATAAATTAATTGGGCATTTTGGACTGGGATTTTATTCCTGTTTCATGGTCGCCGAACAAGTAGAAATTGATACCCTTTCCTATAAAGAGGGGGCAACCCCTGTCCATTGGAGTTGTGATGGTTCCCCCGAATTTAAGTTAGAAGAATCAGATCGGACAACTCGCGGCACAACGATTACGGTTACCCTGTTAGATGAAGAAAAAGAATACGCCGAACAACAACGCATCCGACAATTAGTTAAAACCTATTGCGACTTTATGCCCGTTCCCATCAAGTTAGATGGGGAAACCATTAACCGTCAACGGTCTATTTGGAAAGAATCACCGCAAGATTTAACGGACGAAGATTATCTCGAATTTTATCGTTATTTATATCCTTATCAAGAAGAACCGTTACTCTGGGTACATTTAAATACGGATTATCCTTTCCTCCTCAGTGGGATTCTCTATTTCCCGAAATTAAAGCCTGATGTTGATGTCAGCCGCGGGCATATTAAACTCTTCTGCAACCAAGTCTTTGTCAGCGATAATTGTGAGGAAATTATTCCTGAATTTTTACTTCCCTTACGCGGTGTCATTGATAGCCCTGATATTCCCTTAAATGTTTCTCGTAGTGCTTTAACCGCTAATCGGACGGTTCGCCAAATTGCTAATTATATTGCGAAAAAAATCGGCGATCGCCTGAAATCTCTCTATGAAGATAACCCGAAACAATATATCCAAAGTTGGGAAGATTTAGGCACATTTGTTAAGTATGGCGCACTGCGGGATGAGAAATTCAAAAAACAAGTAGAAGACTTAATTATTTTCCGTACGACAGCCGATTTAGGCGATAATACCCCTCAAGTGGAAGTGCAAAGCGAATCGGGTGACGCTTGGCAAGATGCAACTCCTACGGCAAACCCAACCGATGACAATGGCTATTATTACACGACCTTAAAAGACTATCTCGAACGGAATAAAGAGAAGCACGAAAATCGGGTTTTCTATTGCACTGATCCTTCTACTCAAAGCACCTATGTTGATCTCTACAAAAAACAGGGAATGGAAGTCCTCTTTATGGATTCCTTTATTGATAACAATTACTTTATTCCTTTCTTAGAACAGGAGTATTCCAACCTGCAATTTACGCGCGTAGATGCGGAATTAGATGATACCTTAGTGGATAATGATCAATCAGGAGAAATTGTTGATCCGCAAACCAATAAAACCCGTAATGAATTGGTAAAAGAATTATTTGAAAGCGCGATCGATAATTCCAAAGTTAACGTTAAACCCCAAGCCATTAAAGGGGATGATCCCAATAATGCGCCGCCGGCGATGGTACTTTTACCCGAAGCCATGCGACGGATGCAGGAAATGACGGCTTTAATTCAACAACAGTCCATGCAATTCCCGGAAGAGCACGTTTTAGTGGTGAATACCGCCCATCCCCTAATTCAAAATATTGTTAAACTGAACCAAGGCGGGATCATTCAAAGTAGCACTGGTGAATCATCTTCCGATGAGTTCGCAAAAATGATGTGCCGTCACGTTTATGACCTCGCATTAATGGCCCATAAAGCCTTTGATGCTGAGGGAATGCAACAATTTATTGAGCGTTCTAATCAGGTGCTAACTCGTCTCACGAAATAAGTAGCGT
>CAZTXK010000220.1:0-4500 GCA_964617275.1 uncultured Dactylococcopsis sp.
CCTGCAAGCAGAGATTGGGTTAGGGGATCAGTGGAAGGCGTTAAAATTGCCCCTAACACCACTGAACCAAGGACAACATAGCGCCATCCTGAAATCATCACGTTAGAGGAAACAATGCCTAAAAGTCCTAATAAGACTTGAATAATGGGAATCTGAAAGGCTAAAGCGGTACTAAATAGCAACAAGAGAACGAAGCGGAAATACAAATCAATTGACCACATTTGATCCACCACATCTTCACCATAATTGATAAAGAACTCTAAGGCGGCAGGAACAAGGGCATAATAAGCAAAGACTAATCCGACAGCAAACAGTAAGGTTGATCCTACCATCACGGGAACTAAGAGGCGACGTTCCCCACGGGTTAAGCCGGGAAGAACAAATAATAGAATTTGATAAACAATGAAAGGACTAGCCACTAGCAAGCCGCTATATCCTGCTACCTTGATAGAAACAAAGAAGTATTCCCCGGGGGCAAGTTGAAGGAAATTTACCCCTTGGGCGGGAACTTTCAGGATTTCCACAAGGGGGCGCACGAAAATAAAACAGCCGATGATTCCTACGCCGACAGCAATGAGAGAATAAAAGATGCGCCAACGGAGTTCTTCGAGATGGTCAAAAATTGACATCTCCTTCTCATCGGGGATTTCGTTGAGATGGTCGCTGCCAGCGCGATCGCGCTCTGTAGAGGTTTCAACTGGAGGCATTGGGATTAGCTTCGGTATAGTATTTTTCTTAACCTATTCTATCTAATCGGTTGGATTTACAGAACGAAACGACACTGATTCTTCTAAAATTATCAGTAACTGCCATTAGAAAAAAAGATAATGAATCAATTTCAAAAGCAACTGGAACATATCCAATCCCAAAGTTTAGAAAGTAAAAAAAGCTGGTATTCTCAAGTCGCGATCGCGTATGATAAAACCAGACCCCGTTACCCTTCTCCACTCCTTGATGAAATTCTTCAGATCACACAATTAGAAAACAATTCATCTCTCCTTGAGATTGGTTGTGGTCCCGGAATTGCCACTACCCAATTAGCAGAATTAGGCTTTTCCATTATCGCTATTGAACCCAGTGCAGAATCGGCAAATTTAGCTAAAGAGAAATGTCGCAACTATTCTAATGTTGAGATTATTAATACGACCTTTGAAGAATGGGATTTAGAATTAGAAAAATTTGATGCTGTCGTTGCAAGCACGTCTTTCCACTGGCTTGACCGTAATTTAGCTACTCAAAAAGCGGCTGTCGCTCTCAAACCTAATGGTTTTTTAATTCTGCTTTGGAATACGCCACCGCAACCGAGTAAAACGATTTATAATTCCTTTTTAAAGCAAATTTATAAAACTTACGCCCCGAATTTAATTGGATATGAGGAATTAAGTCACTATCACAAATATTTAGATCAATTTGGACAGGAGTTAATAGCTTCAGGGTATTTTGATAATTTATCCACTAGACAATTTATCAAGGACTTAAGTTACTCAATTGATGACTATATCATGCTTTTAACTACACTCTCTCCTTATATTCGATTAGAAGAAAACCAAAGAGATAACCTATTAACAGCCTTAAAAGAGTCATTACAGCATAATGTTGGAAATACTCTCAACACTCATTATCTCTCCGCTTTCCATCTAGTGCAAAAAAAATAATTGTTATTTGTTATTTGTTATTCGTTATTTGTTATTCGTTTACAAAGGACAAAGGTGTTACTGAGCGAGGTCGTTGGACAAACAACAAACCTAACCAATTAGCCTGTAACAATACTTTTTGAAAATGATATTACTCATGGACAATTTTCTGTAATCTTTGTAATCTTTCCTGATAAGTCATTACTGTTTGAGAACCAGCAGTCACAACATCCTCGGGACTTTCCACCCATTCAGGTGAATTAATCGGATGAGAGTAACACTGGGTAACCGAAGGTTGCTTCCATTCTGTTGCAGAATGCTTGTCCTTCTGCTTGGGTAAACCTGAAAACATAAATATCTTCTCCTGGCGCTCCACCTTTTGATCCTACCTCACTCATCTGAACTTTGCTTCGATAGTAAGGCATAGCTTTTTCAAGAGCCTCGACACTGACTATAGTACCTGAATTATTCTTGATACAGCGAGCTAATGCTTCCTTTGTGGCATACCAAATTAACCATTGTCCAATTGGGTAAATGGGTGGTCGGGAGTTTTGTATTGTTTCTATATTACTTATATCTAAAAAATACTTGTCTTCAGAGTCTGGAAATGGAAAAATACCAAGCCGACACAAACCTAAAATTTCTTTTTGATTGCTACTTTTAGAAATATAAGTAAATTTAATTATTGCCTCATACTCAAAGTCTGCAACTTGCCACAGCCTTTGCCAGTAGCACGTCCAATCAGGATTATTTTCTGAGGGCATATCTTTTTCTTCAGCAGGTTCAAGAAAGGCATAATCTGGCTTTTCTGTGCCTCTATTATGAACACAAATTCGGTAACTTGGTAAGCTATTTTCAGAAGCCATTTTTCATTTAGTGATTACTAATCAAGATAAAGATTTAGCTTAATCATACAAACATTTATGTGAGACTAAACGGCAATTTTTTCTTTTAATAATCCCTGAAATAACTTTAAGCCATCATTTGCCCCTAAAACGTCATCAGAAGCCCGTTCGGGATGGGGCATCATTCCTAGCACATTGCCTTGTTTATTGGTAATCCCTGCAATATTATTTAATGACCCATTAGGATTACTTTCTTCGGTTATTTCTCCTTGGGAATTACAGTAACGGAAGAGAATTTGCCCATGATCTTCGAGAGATTTTAAGGTATCGTCTTCGGCAAAATATCGCCCTTCTCCATGAGCAATGGGTAAAGTAATGACTGCTTTTTCTTGATAGTTAGTTGTCCAACTAAGGTTACTATTTTCTACTCTTAAAGGAACGCGATCGCAGATAAAATGTAAATCTCGGTTACGAATTAAGGCTCCCTCTAATAATCCCACTTCGGTTAACACTTGAAATCCATTACAGATGCCTAAAACAAATTTTCCTTTCGCTGCGTGTTCTTTAACCGCTTTCATAATAGGAGAAAATTGCGCGATCGCGCCACATCTTAAATAATCCCCATAACTAAATCCCCCCGGAATAATAATCACATCACAATCAGCAATCTCGGTTTCTTGATGCCAAAGGAGACGAGTGGGTTGCCCTAAAATGTCACGGGTGACATAAGCCACATCGCGATCGCAGTTTGATCCGGGGAAAACAACAACACCAAAGTTCATTGCTTATCCTCCCACCATAGTTGCTAAGTGTTCTAACTCAAAAGAATAATCTTCAATGACAGGATTGGCTAATAATTGGTCACACATTTGATGCACTTCTTCTCGGGCTTTTTCCTCACTTTCGGTGGTAAGGGTTAACTGAATATATTTACCAACTCTTACTTCTTCTACGCCCGTATAACCTAATTGTTGTAATCCCGAAGCAACTGCTGTCCCAGCCGGATCTAAAACGGAAGGGCGTAAGGTAACATAGACTTGAGCTTTATAGGTTTGCTGACTCACTGTTTTTCTTTATTAACAACCGTTGGCATTCCTAGAGTACAACATTGTACTTGATATTGTTTAACTGACACCCAAGACAATAACCATAAATAATGAAAGCGCAACGGAATCGTTCTCAACAGCGCATTATTAAACTTCTCTATGAGATTAATCGAGCCTTATCGGCGCAAGAAATTTACATGGAGTTACGCCAGCGTAACCAAGCACTGGGACTCGCCACGGTTTATCGCGCCCTCGATAGCCTAAAATTAGAAGGGGCAGTCCAAGCCCGCACCCTTCCGACAGGAGAATCTTTATATGAGTCTATTGAACGAGATCAACATTATCTGACTTGTCTTAACTGTGGAGCTTCTGTTCCCATTCAAGAATGTCCTGTGCATCAGCTAGAACAACAGCTAGAAACCTCTCATAAGTTTCAAGTCTTTTACCACAGTTTAGAATTTTTTGGACTTTGTGAACAATGTCAAGCCCTCACGAATGGCTCTTGATATACTCTTCAACAAATTGCTTGAGTGGAGGTTTGCTATCAATCACCGTAAACCCAGCTTGTCTCCCTTCTTCTAATACTTCTTCAGCACTTTTCTCTTGGCGAGTTCCTAAATAAGCTAACACCATAACCCCTGCTCTTAACGCACTCCCACAATGAACGAGAACAGGTTTCTGGAGTTGATCCAACTGAGTTAACACTTGATCAGCCACTTGGCTAAGTTCTTGGGGAGAGACAGGAATATTGACGTAATTGAGTCCAACGTTTTCCGCTTCTGACTGTTCATTATCTAAAAAGCCTTCTTCTCCAGGGACTCGTAAATTCAGCACGGCTTGATAGCCTTCTGTTTTCGCGGCTTGTAACTGTTCTGGGGTCAGTTGTCCCGCAATTGTAAATTCTGGAGATAGCGCGATCGTATTATCCATAAAACTTTTCTAAATAACTAACAAGTAATATCATAGCATACTCTT
>CAZTXK010000221.1:0-4440 GCA_964617275.1 uncultured Dactylococcopsis sp.
CCTATAGCAATATGATCTCATTTGTAAAAAGTAGCTTAATTTCAGATCCCCCCTTTAGTTCCCGTCTTATTAAGGGGGGTTAGGGGGGATCGACTGCAGGAATTTACAACTCATTTAGGATTGCTATATGTTTCTTAGAAAAGATAACAAAGCAATTAACTTTTTATAATTCAAGTGTATGAAGCCAATTTTCTATTAGTTTTAACATCCGTTCTTGACTGAGCCCTTTAATTTTTTTGGGGATTTCTTCTAAAGAGTTAAAGGGTTGCTCTTGACGAATTTGATCGATAATTTGATACCTTTTTGTCTGGACACCAGCTTTCTCTAAATCTTTACGTAACTTCTGTTGTTCTTGAGAAGAAGAACTATTAAACAAGTCAAGAAGATTATGACGTTTAGGAATTTGTTCTTCCACAGCTTTCATGGATGACTTTAACTCTTGATTTTCCTGAGTAATCGTATTGATAAAATCAGTAATTCTTTGATCAATAGTTTGCTCAAAGTTATTAAATCTGCTTGTTAAGTCATCTGACTTGGTCGGTACATTGTTAGAATCGCGCTTGAACAGTTCTACTTGTTCAAGTAATGCTGATTCATTTTTTGATTCAACAACAACAGCTTGGATCGTTTCTGCTGTTCTGGGATCAATTTCTCTAGCCCTAACGGCAGCAAAATAAACAAAATCACCGTAAATGACAGAATAGGCTTCTAATCCCTCTTGTTTCAATACAAGGGGCTGAATACTAAGTTCAGCTTTTAGAAACAGATTGGCTGCTTTTTCTATTTCTTCTCTTGAAAACTGAGAAGCAGAGAGAGATGATTTAATATCTGTAACAGAAACAAGTTGGTAATATAATTTCATATTAAGTCCAAAATTTCATCGGCTAACTGATTAAATTCGTGAGATGATTTAGAGCTAGGTGCATAATCAAGAACTGATTTGGGATCAGGAATTGGCTCCTCGTCATTTTCAATTACTAATTCTGCACAATTTGCTAAATCAGCACGTTCAAAAATAGCTGATTCTAAGACATGTAAATTATAACGATTCATAATTTTTTCCTTTCTTTTTGGAAAAGTGTGCTTTATAAAAGTAGCAACAGTTGAAATTTTAGTGGGAAGTACACCGATTACGTGTAATTTAGACAAATTAGCCATTTCTCGAAAATTATTTACTTCTTTTATCAAATCTTTAACATTGATTAAGCCTTGGTTAGCAAAAGGCTTTAAATCACTTGGAATAATTAAATGATCCGCCGAAATTAAAGCAATTCTAGCGTATAAGTTAAGAGCGGGTGGAGTATCAATAATTGCTATATCATATTGATCTTCAACTGCTTTTATTTTTTTAGCTAGTACAAAAAGACTAAAACTACTATTTTTCAGTTCATTTTCAGCAGTCATCAAAGAAATATGACTCGGAATTACATCCACTGTGGGTTCACAATAGCTTCCTTTTCTGGCTACTTCAGAAATAGAATTAAATTCTCTACTTTTTAAAACTTGTAAAATATTTAATTCCTTTATATCATCATTTGATTCATCATCAAATTTAACCAACCCTGTTGCATAAGTTGTATTGGCTTGACTATCTAAATCAATCAATAAAACACGATTTCCTCTTTTAGCAAACGTGGCAGCTAAATTGACGGCAGCAGTTGTTTTACCGACACCGCCTTTATTGTGGTAAATTGCGATTGTTTTCATAGTTTTTGTTGGTTGAGGTTTGGGTTTAGCTTCAACAGGTTCGTTTTTAACGATAAAACTGTTTTCATAAAACTGATGGAATGATTCAACTCCTGCTTTTAGATCTTTCCGTTCAGGGTTAGCTTCAAATAAGCGCGGATTTCCAACAACAATTCGTTTCATTTTAGCACGAGTAATGCTAACATTTAAGCGATTAATTTGGAAGTAAAATTCTGCTCGTTGTTTGGCATAGTCAGGATCGCTAGTTGTTAAAGAAACGATGATCATTTCCCGTTGTTGTCCTTGCATGGATTCAACGGTATTAACCTGAATTTTTGTTAATTCTGGGTTATTGGTCTGCTTTAGTTCTGTGGAAATTAATCGAACTTGGGCGCGATAGGGGGCAATGACGGCAATTTCTTCTGGAGAAACGCCGCAATTAACGGCCTCAGTGATGATTTCAGCGATTACTTTTGCTTCTGGGCGCGATCGCGCTTGACAGCCTTCCGAATCCATTTCTAAAAATACAGCAGGTTGTTCTGGATCAAGCACTTTCGGAAAACGTTGCGAGGAAGAATTTAAAGATAAACGACGTTGATTGGCTGACTGTGAAGGCTGTAATTTCCCCTGATAAAAATAGTTGCTAGGAAAGCGATTAATCTCCTCATTCATCCGATGAGTAATGTCAAGCATGGTTCCAGGGGCATGATGAAATAGGGTTTCAAAAATAGAATATTTGACCCAAGCAATTTGATGCTGTGCGGTAATAACCGGAGACATCTGTTTATGATCGCCAATAAAAATATGACGTTTTCCGGCTAGCATTCCCGCGATCGCGATGGGAATTGTCACTTGTCCCGCTTCATCAAAAATAACAGTATCAAACTCAATTCCTTTTAACCGATTGGTGCGTAAGGCAAAACAAGTTCCGCCAATAATCAAACCTTTGGTTTCTGGCGAATAAGGACTATGATTAAAATATTCGTAGTTGGCAACACTTCCGCCTTCCCAATTTAAGCCAGTGGTCTTGTCTTCTTGTCCAACTTTGAAAACATGACTGTAACCAGTTTCTTCTTTAATGGTTCGCAGGGCATTATTGATAGCTGTGTGAGTAAAAGCCGTGACTAGCACTCGCTGTCCATAACTGGCTAAAATTTTCGCTAAGTGGGCAAGCAGCCAAGTTTTTCCTGTTCCTGGCGGCCCCTGGATTAAATAATAATTTTGTGTCGCGATCGCGCTAGCTAATGCTTCTTTTTGTTTATCTAAAAAGTTAGGTTCTAAGTTGCTAAGTAAATTAACCGCTTGCTGATAGTTTGGATAAGGAATATTGGGAATTTCTTTTCCTTGTAGGATGTTGAGAATTTTCTCTCGATGGGAAGGAGATTGTTCCAGTTCATTTAAAGCTTCAATTAATAAATGCCGGACATCAACAACATCGTAATCTAATACCCAATCCCGATAAGCCGTGGATAAATCGGAAAAAGATGTTTTATAGCCAGCTTTGAGAATTAACTCATTTCCAGTTTCTTCCTTTAAAGTACAACTGTAACTATTCTTGCCATCAGAGGGTTGATCTCGACTTAAACGCAGTTGATCGCCAGCAGAAAATTTAGAAATATTTTCTTCTGAGTAGCGGAGGGTAATTTGATTGCCAGTAAAGTCAACAATGGTTAAATTAGCAATAGCTGTGCCATCTTCCACTCGTTCCGATAATGGTTTCCGCCAAATTTGTTTCGTTTCTCGGATTTGTGAATCAGTTTCAGTGTTTATAAATCCCTCTAATGTACTCACTACAGTTGAACCAGAAAGGCTATCGATGGTGATATTAGAAATTTGATTCAAATAGCGATCGCGCACTCTTTCTTGCGCCATTTGTTGGGCTTGCGCTTTTGTCCAACACGGGATTTTCCTGATTCTTGGTGTCTCTGAAAAGCGATTAAAAACCGACTGATTACTGCTAAAGCGGGCGATTAGTTTAGCAAGGATTTGACAACAACTTTCAGGAGTTTCGGTAATTTGTTGTTCAGCAAAACGTAGTACAAACCAGCCATTTTCTGTAAAAGCGCGATCGCGTTCCCGATCACTTTCTATGTAGTGAGTTGCTTCTCCTGTGTCGTAAACATAAGGTTCATCACATTCAATATCAATATAAAGATTTGCCCCTTGATCCATATAAATAAAATCGGGTGTATAGTTTTTAACGCTTCGATTATGATCAATATTTTCACCAAAATAGGGCTTTAGATAATACCAAAAGAAATGATCCTCAGCAGGATTGGCAGTAACAGTTTTTTCTAACGACGGAAGAACCGAGGGCGCGATCGGTTGACGGTGTTTAGCACGAAAAATAATTGGATATTGAGACACAGTTAATTGAGATTACTTAATTTCAATCTAATAAAACGCTAAAGCATTTCCTAAGTCTATTCCTTGGTCTATAGCAGTCAGGAATCAGTTGTGAGACAGCAATTCTGGTTTAAGGCAATAGAGCCCCAGGCAAGTTGCCACAAAAATTTCTCATGAATCGTTGCTGATTGCTATATGAATTCTTGGTGACCGTTGGGAATAGTTTAACTTGCTTGCCTGCATCTGGAAAATCTGTCAACCGGAAAGGCTTAAACCCACTTTTATCAAGGAATTGATGTAGTTCAACGAAAACCAAAGCGGTACTCAACGCAGGTAAAACCATCTCAGAAGCGCGATCGCGCCCAGTCGAACAGGATATTTGAAAACTCAAAAAAGCTACTTAGGTTA
>CAZTXK010000222.1:0-4327 GCA_964617275.1 uncultured Dactylococcopsis sp.
AAGCTAATGAGTCCGTCCTAGAAGGACGGGGCTTGTATCCTGCTATTGTCGGTCATTCAATCACAGGTGTTCCCTGAATTAGATTTAACTGCTGAACAAATTTTTCAGGGCTAATCTTCTGAACACTTTTCCGCAGGAAGCATCACGGCATTAGTACGGATTTGGTTTAGAAATTGCTCTAATTGTAAAAATTGCGGTAAATTTAGGGAATAATAGACCCAACGCCCTTCTTGGCGCGATCGCGCTAAATTTGCTTCTCGTAAAATTTTAAGATGAAAAGATAACTTAGATTGGGAGACAGAAACGCGATCGCGCAAATCACACACACACAATTCTTGTTCTTGTAACAATTCTATAATTTGCACCCGCAGCGGATCTGATAACGCCTGAAATCCTGCCGTTACTAGTTCTAAATTAACCTCTGATGTTGCCAGCATTAGCTTACTGCCACTAACTAACCTTTTCCAATCACGCTAGTGAAGTTGAAATATATTATTTATAGTAGCATAAGATGCCCCCATCCAGTTACCAAGTTTTAAATGACCAATAATTAAAGATGAGTTTTACAACAACAAATAAAGGACAAAGATTACAAGCGTTTTTGCAGTTAGTATCCGCAAAAGAAAGCGATTCCGAGCAAATTTTTATTGTTAATTCTGTAACTTGGGAAGACTATGAAGAAATATTAGAAATGGTCAGCGATCGCGCTGGAATTTCACTAAAATACTGTCAAGGACATTTAGAAATTATGTCGCCGAGTAATCTTCATGAAATTTACAAAGAAAACATTGGTATTTTATTAGAATGTTATTTTCTGGAGAAACAGATTCGGTTTTATTCTCTCGGTTCGACAACGTTTCGGTCTCAATCAGCTTCGCGTGGAATTGAACCCGATCAAAGTTATTGCATTCAGACTCGCAAAGCATTTCCCGACTTAGCAATTGAAGTAATTGTTACCAGTGGCGGACTAGATTGCTTAGAAATTTATCGCGAGTTGGAGGTACCAGAAGTTTGGTTTTGGGAACAAGATCAATTGAAAGTTTATGTCTTAGAAAATCAAGGCTATTTTGAAGTGAAACAAAGCCGTTTATTCCCTGATTTACCTCTGGAGTTGTTGGCTGCTTATATTCCCACTGATGAACCTTATGATGCGGTTTTAGAGTTTAGAAGCAAAATTGCAAATTGAAGCGCGATCGCGCTAAGTTAGCTTCTCGTAAGATTTTAAGATGAAAGGATAACTTAGATTGGGAGACAGAAACGCGATCGCGCAGATCACACACACAACCCTTGTTCTTGTAACAATTCTATTGAAGGTAAAGTAAGTATTTGGCTCAGGTAATAGTTTCAGAAATAAAACAGTTCATTCCTCTTCAAATAGCGCGTCTAAGTCTTGATATCCACTGACAATTCTTACAATCTCAATTTCATCTTCCTGTAAACGGTAGAAAATTAAATACTGATCAATCGGCAAACTTCTAATTCCAAGAAATAATTCATCTCGCGATCGCCCTAATGAAGGAAAGTTAGCTAAATTTTGGCACTTCTGATTAAATTTTTCTAGAAAGCTCTCAGCAGAACTTATACTACTTTTTTTGGCTAAATAATCCAGAATACTTTCAAGATCGCGACTCGCAAGAACTGTAAATCTGCAAATCCGACTCATGCTTTTTTATCATTTAACTTTGCTTGAAGATTTTGAAAAACAACTTTGCTATCAATCACTTCACCGCGATTAGAGGCTTCAATCCCTTGTAACACTTCTTGGCGGAGTTCCTCATATCGCCCTTGATATGTCTTTTCAAGCTGATCCAACAACTTGACTCCTGCATAAATAACCTCATCAACGGATTTATAATGTCCACTATCGACTTGCTGTTGAATAATTTGCTCTAACTCAGGTGTTAACTCAATTTTCATTAGTCTTTCTCCAACTTCCTCTTGAATATATTATTGTAGCTTTGATTTACATCTGATTAAGTCCTAATATGAAAAAAGTATTCAAATCGAGAATGGATAGCAACCATTAGGGGATTTCATATAAACTTCAACCTCTCTTGATAGAAAAAAAACTAAAATCATTCATCTTGCACTGTTTCCCCTAACTAAAACCATTTTTCTTAGCATACCCTTAAATGATTAGCGATTGGTTAAGAAGGCAAGCCAACCTGTAAACTATTGATCAAAGGACGTATTGGAAGTGAAAGTGTGAATTTAGACGTTTGGCCCGGAAAACCGCACCCCCTCGGCGCAACCTGGGATGGAGAAGGGGTAAATTTTGCCATCTTCTCGGAAAATGCAACTGAGATTGAACTTTGCCTATTTACCGAACAAGATCATGAAATTCGTCTTCCCCTAAAAGAAGTTCATAACTATGTTTGGCATGGCTATATTCCAGGATTGCAACCGGGACAGCGTTATAATTACCGTGTTAATGGTGACTTTACCCCCAAACAAGGACATCGGTTTAATCGTAAAAAACTCCTCATTGATCCCTATGCGGCTGCCATTACTGGGGATATTGGCTATGGCGAAGAAATCTTTGCCTATCCTTGGGATACGGAAGAACAAGACTTAGCTTGCTCTAACACCGATGATAGTCATTTAATTCCCAAGTGTGTTGTCGCTAATCAGTTTTTCGACTGGGAAGGGGATAAGCTGCTACAAACCCCTTTATCCGAAAGCATCATCTATGAAGTTCATGTCAAAGGCTTTACCCAGCAACATCCCAAAATTCCTGAGCATCTCAAAGGTACGTATTCGGGATTATCTCATCCTAGTGCCATTAATCATCTCAAATCTCTTGGCATAACTGCTGTCGAATTGCTACCGATTCATCATTTTATAGCTTATCCAGGGCATTTAGTCAATAAAGGGCTACGCAATTATTGGGGATACGATTCCATTGGATATTTTGCCCCCTATTCTGGCTATAGTGCTAACGGTAATCGGGGAGAACAAATTACAGAGTTTAAAGAAATGGTAAAAGCCCTACATCAAGCTGGAATTGAGGTAATTCTCGATGTTGTTTATAACCATACTGGAGAAGGGAACCATTTGGGGCCAACGATTTCTTTTCGTGGGATTGATAATGTTGCCTATTATCGTTTAGTGGATCATGATCCGCGCTATTACATGGACTTTACAGGCTGTGGAAACTCCATGAATGTTCGGCATCCCCAAATCTTAAAACTCATCATGGATAGTCTGCGTTATTGGGTGCAAGAAATGCACGTGGATGGCTTTCGCTTTGACTTAGCTTCGGCTTTAGCTAGAGAGTTGTATGAAGTGAATAGTCTGGCGGCGTTTTTTGATATTATTCACCAAGATCCGATTCTCTCGAATGTGAAACTCATTGCCGAACCTTGGGATGTGGGAGAAGGCGGTTATCAGGTGGGAAACTTTCCCCTACTCTGGTCAGAATGGAATGGCAAATATAGGGATACAGTGCGTGATTTTTGGCGTGGTGAAGACAATACGTTACAAGAGTTTGCTCATCGCTTTACTGGTAGCCCCGATTTATATCAAGCTAATGGTAAGCTGCCTGAGGCAAGTATTAATTTTATTACCGCCCATGATGGGTTTACCCTCCGTGACTTAGTCAGTTACAACGAAAAGCATAATCATGCAAATGGGGAGAATAACCATGATGGAGACGATCATAATCGATCATGGAATTTTGGGGCGGAAGGGGAAACGGATGATCCTGAAATCTTAAAAGCGCGATCGCGCCAACAACGCAATTTCCTTGTCACTCTCATGTTATCCCAGGGCGTTCCCATGTTACTCGGCGGAGATGAAATAGGGCATACCCAACAAGGAAATAATAATGCCTATTGCCAAGATAATGAACTCACTTGGTTTAATTGGGATTTATCCCCAGAAAATCAAGAATTACTCGCCTTCACCCAAGAATTAATTGCACTTCGTCAGCAACATCCTGTGTTTCATCGTCGTAACTGGTTTCAAAGTCGGGCGATTCATGGTTCGCAAGTTAGTGATATTGGCTGGTATCATCCTGATGGAACGCCTTATAGTGAAGAAGAATGGAAAAATGATCAGCTAACCCAAGCCATCACCGTATTTCTCAATGGCAATGAATTATGTGAACCTGATTCCCGAGGCAAACGCATTACTGATGATAACTTTCTATTATTCTTTAATTGCCATCAAGAAGAAACAAAGTTTATGCTTCCCCAAGCCTTACAAGGAAGAAATTGGAAAGCTATTATTGATACTAATGAACCCCGTTTATTATCAGAAGAGATTGGTTATCAAGGAAAAGATGAGATTATTTTAAGTGCATTTTCTTTATTAGTTTTAAGAGAAA
>CAZTXK010000223.1:0-4315 GCA_964617275.1 uncultured Dactylococcopsis sp.
AATAACAAATAACAAATTCAAGAATGAGGCTCCCCAAACAAAATTAAGGAACAGGTGAGAGAGTCCATAACTTCTGTGGTGACATCACTAACGGTTAAACCGCCAGCAGTGCGGCGACGTAATGAGCGTAAAACCACCAGATCAAATGAGCGTGAGGCTCTTAAAATTACTTTCGCTGTTTTATCGTGAGGAATGGTTTTAACGCGATAAGGAACATCTAATTCTGGTTGATCTAAAACCTGTCGAATCTCTTGTTCAAACTCTTGGATTTGTTCTTTACTCGTCTTGGGATCGCAAACATGAAGATAAGTAATAGAGGCTTGATGGGTATCAGCAAAGAGTTGAGCAAACCGAATTGCTCTTACAGCACTGACACTCAGGTTTTTAATGGGAACAAGAATGCGATGGAGATTAACGGGTTCATCCAATAATCGGGTAACAACCACCGGACAATGCGCCGACCAAATCACATTATTAATTAAATTCCCAAATAAGCGCGATCTTAATCCTATTGCCGAGTCACTCCAGCCCATGAGAATCAAACTAGAATCTTGTTCTCTTGCCGTGCGAGTAATACCTTCTGCAATATCATCATCAATCCGCAGCAAAGACGTAGCTTTCACCTTAAACTCTTCACTGTAGGCTTCTGCTTTTTCTAAGAGCTTTTCTCCCTGGCGTAAAGATACCGATAAATCAGGCTCATCCATGTGAACATGAGCTTGAGTAATCACTAAAGGAACAATTTTTCCGCCTTCATGATTGGCTAATAACGCTCCCATTTCAATTAAATAGCGTTCGGTTAGGGGGTTATAAATGGGAACGACAACGGTGAAATCTTGAGCAGTTCGTTGTTCTAAATTCTCCGTTTGGTCTTGTTCTAATGACGCTTCCACTTGTTCCCACCATAGCCAATCATCTCCTGTTTCTAATCCCGTGGTGGTTAAGGGTAATTTACGACCAAAGCGTTCGGTCAAAGTGGGGCCGACAATAGCGCTCACTAACATCAACACAATCACTGTGTTAAAGACTTCTTGGGGAATAATCCCCGCTTGTACTCCTGCTAAAGCAGCCGCTAAGGTGGCAGCAACTTGGGGTAAAGACAATGACCACATGGTTAAAGTTTCATCCCAAGAATAGCCATAGAGTAGTTTAGAAATATAAGTGGCTAAAAACTTAGAGCCAAATAATCCCGCAATCATGACTAGGGGAAAGGCAAAATTTTGGGTAATGGTTTCAATGAAGACAGGAACATCCAATAATAAGCCCATCCCAACAAAAAAGAAGGGAATAAAGAGGGTACTTCCCACAAATTCCACTTTTTCTTCCACTGGGCTATGTCCAACCACATCATTCACTGCTAGCCCGACTAAGAACGCCCCGACAATTTTATCCACATTAATTAGCTGCGCCCCTACTGATGCTAGAAATAACACTAGCAAAACAAATAGAAATTGGTTACTTTGTTCTTCCCCAGTACGGCGAAAATACTCTCTACCTGCCCAATCGACACCGACTAAAACCACGACTGCATAAACGCCTAACGCCCCTAACTGTAAAGCCAACATCAGAGGCGTAAATTCTCCAGCATCAACAGCGATACAAATGGCTAATACCAATAACGCGGCAATATCAGTAAAAATGGTTGCTCCGATGGTGACGGTAATGGGTTCATTACTGCTAATTCCCAAGCGATTGACAATGGGAAACCCCAGTAAGGTATGAGAGGCAATGAGAGAACCAATGAGAACCGAAGCCACCACACTAAAGCCAAAAACTTGACCAACGATAATTCCTGTTGCTAGGGGAAAGGCAAAGGTAGCAATGCCAAATCCTAAAGAACGATTTTTCGTCTTCCGAAATTCGGCGAGGTCAATTTCTAAACCTGCCACGAACATGAGGTAAATTTTCCCGATGTCTGAGAGTAAATTAATGGTTTCACTATCTTTACTCAGCAGTTGTAAGCCATTTTCACCGAGGATAATCCCTGCCACTAATAATCCCACTAAGCCCGGAAGACGCAAGCGCTCAAAGATAGGCGGAATCGTCAAACTGACCAAAAGCAGAATGGTAAACTCAATGAGTGGGCTATTAGGAAGAAAGTCGAACAAGGTTTTATCACCCCAATTTCACAAAAAGAGAAGCTCCTATCATCATAGATGAAGTTTACAGGATTTTAAATGTTAGCTCTTTTCCAGACAATGCTAGGCTAAAAAAATAGGCAAGCTCGTTTCTAACATTTATTATGGCTGATAAGCGTCGCAATCAATTGTCCCCAGAAAAATACAAACGGTTACAAGCTGAAGCGAAAGCTCCCTACCGTGGGTTAAGAAAGACAATTTATGTTGTTTTTGCGGCTTCAGGGTTAATTGGGGCGTTTGTGATGTTGTCACAGCTGGCAGCGGGGAGTAATGTTACTGAAACTTTACCCAATTTGGGGTTACAAGTTGGTGTAGTAGCATTAATGGTTTGGCTATTTCGCATTGATGAGAAAGGAAAATCAGAATAATGACGGTCGATTTATCAAAAGCGGCGTTTATTGCTTCTAATGCAACGGTAATCGGAGATTTGACCATTGAAGCTGGGGCTAGTGTTTGGTATAGTGCAGTTGCTCGCGGTGATATGGAGAAAATTACCATTGGCGCTCATACCAATGTTCAAGATGGGGCGGTGTTGCATGGTGATCCCGGAGAAGTGACGGTTTTAGAAGATTATGTCACGGTGGGGCATCGCGCGGTAATTCACTCGGCTTATGTGGAGCGAGGGAGTTTAATTGGCATTGGAGCGGTTGTCTTAAATGGGGTGCATGTCGGTGCTGGGAGTATTATTGGTGCAGGTTGTGTGGTGACAAAAGATGTTCCTGCGCGATCGCTGGTTTTAGGGATTCCCGCGCAAGTCAAGCGTGAGGTTTCTGAAGAAGAAGCGCAAGGCTTAATTGAACACGCTAAACATTATGAGGAACTGGCGTTAAGTCATGCGAAAGCTCAGAAGACTAATGATTCCGTTTTACCTGACAATTGGGAAGGGTAATCATCCCTTGACTGCACACTTGAATTCTTGGGCTTTCCTAGATTCAAATAACAACCTTAACCCATGAGTGGATAACAATAGTTTTCAAAGGTAAATTATGCTTAGGACGCACAAAGTTCTTTGCTTAATCGCTGTTTACAAAATTCCTTTTCTGATGCGTCTAAATCTTCCCAGTCGATATCCCGTCGCATAACTGCCCCCTTGTAACCAGCTAAAAAGCGAGGGAGTTCCTCATATTGGATTAAGTCTAAACGATTAATGTCATAAGTGGCATAAGTCGTTAGTTCAGGCGAATCAAAATCAACATCGACAACAGTAAGGGCTTTTCTAGACGGTAAATCACTATCAATTAAAGATCGCGCCCCTGCCCCTAATAAACCAGCATTGAGCAGTTGCAAGTTTCCGCGATGACCGGGATAATAGGCGTGATGATGACCGCTAATATAAGTATGGACATCGTATTTTTCCATGATTGAATGTAGTTGCTGGGAATTTTCCATCACTTCCCCAAAGCGGTTTTTGTCTTCTGCAATGCCATATAAAGGAAGATGCCCCAATACCACTCGCATTTTTGCCTCTTGGGCTTTTGGACTCGCTAAAGCGTCTTCTACCCACGCTAACTCATGCTCTGGAAGGCGATGGGAAGAGCCATCCCACACTAGGAAAAAGATATCTTGATATTGAAAAGTATAATAAAAGGGAAAATTAGCGCGATCGATAAAGTTTAATCCCGGATCATGATCTGGGTGATTCCAATAAGCGGAGGCAACCTCTCGATCTTTTTGGAAAATAAATGATCCATCTTCTGCTTTGGCTGCGGATCCATCGTGATTTCCCATAGTAAAGCCAAAGGGAAAATCCCTCTCTCGTAAAGGACGTGCTATATTTTCGTCAAACGCTTCCCACATGGCTTCAATTTCTGGCTTACTCAAGTCGCGACTTTGCCCGGCAACCATATCGCCCCCACAAATCACCAGATCAGGATTCCAAAGGGGAATTAAATTGATGCCTTTTCCCACTTCTGGGGGATAACTGGTTGAACCATAGGCTTCATTAAGATCACTCAAAACAACCAAGCGCACGTCATGACGAGGGGGATCATAAATTCCCCCTGCTTCTTCTACAATTTGGGCGGTTTCTGGGGGAAGAGAAGCAAGTTTTTGTCCATCCACTCTTTCGGCGGTGACGGTAACGGTAACCAGTAAGGTCGCCATTAATAGAATGACAAAACGAACTGGAGACATGGCAATTGGCACTCCTAATAATTATAGGTCAAATATGGCACAAC
>CAZTXK010000224.1:0-4304 GCA_964617275.1 uncultured Dactylococcopsis sp.
TTAACACATAAATGGAAAAATGTCAACTCAAATTACCATTACCGTCAAACTATTTGCTGCCTATCAAGAGGCTTATGGGGTAGAAGAGATTAAACGGCAATTTCCCCCTCAAACTGAAGTGAAAGCGGTTTTAGAAAAAATTATCCAAGAGCAGCCGCAACTGGAACAGTGGCGCGATATAACCAGTTTTGGCATTAACTTAGAGTTTGTTTCCCCAGAAGCTACCTTAAAAGATGGGGATGAAGTGGTGTTGGTTCCCCCTGTTAGTGGGGGATAGCCCAATTCCCTAGCTAGGCTAGGGAGAAAGGAGAAAATGCTAATTGCGAGGAATGTTGTAACCTACCCCTAACAATAATCCCCATTCGGTGTTGCCATCAACAAAGCCAACATTTAAGCCGGCATTAGCCGTAAATTCACGGGAAATCGGCGCTTCAACACCGGCTGTTACTAATCCGCCGACATCATCGTCACTGTCATCGTCAGTGGTAAAGAAAGCACCACCCCCAATATATGGAGTGAGGTTAAACGAGTCTAGACGACCACCGGGGGAAGGGGTAAAGTCATAGGTGACAGGCACTAAAAATGAGGCATTTTCACCGATAATGGCAGCAGGGCGAAAGGAAATATCTGGGGTTAGTTTTAATCTGCCATTAACAGCAAAGTTAGTATCTCCTAAAGCGGTATCCCCATCAAACCCTACATTTAAGCCAGCACCTACATAATTTGGGCTAAAGGCTTCGCGAGTCGGTCTTCTTCTGCGGCGACGCTCGATTTGGGCGAGGGGATCTTCCTCAAAGCTAACTGTTGTCATCTCCGAAGATGTATTGGTATCTTCAGACAGCAATGAAGCATTGGTATAACTTTCACCGGGAGTCGATTTTGCTGGTTCGGCTTGAACAGATAACGTGCTTGTTACTAAAGCGAGAGGAGCGATTAATAGAGCGTAGGAAATAGATTTAGGGGAAATCATAGATTTAGAAACCAATTTTAGGTAATAAGTTTGAAATACTTAAG
Organism: uncultured Dactylococcopsis sp.; assembly: GCA_964617275.1. Taxonomy (GTDB): domain Bacteria; phylum Cyanobacteriota; class Cyanobacteriia; order Cyanobacteriales; family Rubidibacteraceae; genus Halothece. The sequence continues at coordinate 1,015 of CAZTXK010000224.1, forward strand.
GATATCTTTTGCATCCTACCTTTATTGTAGAGATTTTAAAGGCTAAAGAAAATAGATATATTAACACCCTGACAAGTGTCACATTAAGATTGCTAATAGAAAAAATGGCTCACTTTTTAGACCCTAATCTTTTAAATGCTCGGTACATCTCAGGAAGGCGTTTATAAATGGCACTGGATCGCAGATAAATATGATTGGAAACGGCGGGTGAACCAGACACAATTTCCCCTGCTTTAACATTACGGGTGATGCCAGAATGACCGGTTGCTCTTGCGCCATCTCCGACGGTGATATTATTCGCGATCGCGCTTTGTCCGCCAATTAAGACGTTATTTCCCACTTTCACTCCCCCGGCTAGGGTGACTTGGGCTGCAAAAGCACAATTTTGTCCAATTTGACAACTGTGTCCAATGTGAACGGCGTTATCAAATTTGGTATTCCGTCCCACTCGTGTTTCTCCCACCGCAGGACGATCAATATTACTATTTGCACCGATTTCTACCCCATCTTCTAAGACAACATAGCCCGATTGTTGCATTTTGTACCAACCTTGAGGGGTGGGAACAAAGCCAAAGCCTTCACTCCCAATCACTGCGCCACTGTGGATTATACAATCTTTGCCAATCTGACTGCGTTCATGGATGGTGCAATTGGCGTGGAGAATAGCGCGATCGCTGATTGTTACCTGGGGATAAATCACCACATTGCCATAAATACAAACCCCACTACTAATGGTCACTTCGGGATAAATCACCACATTGGGGCCAATGTAAACATTCTCCTGAATTACCGCCGAGGGATCAATAACCGCACTGGGATGAATATCTGGATTCGGTTGAAAGGGGCGATAAAATAAAGAAATGGCTTTGGCAAACAACAGCCGAGGATTCGGACTAGCCATCCAAGCAATCCCTTTTGCAGTGGCTTGAGTCTGTAATGTCTCATCCTGGGGCAAAATTAAAGCACTGGCTTCGGTTTCCTTAATCAAGGCAGCGAATTTTCTCCCTTCAATGTAAGAAAGGGTATTCGCCGTTGCCTCTTCGATCGCGCTCACTCCCTTAATCTCTGGGTTTTCTCCCTCGTTAACCGAGATTGGCGTTTTTTGGGTTAATTGATTAACAACTGTACTAAATTTCATGGTAATTTTGACTACTCATCCCTTGTCCAGCAAGCCAGCCTGTTGTCCAAGCACTTTGGAAATTAAAACCGCCGGTAATACCATCAATATCTAAAATTTCGCCAGCAAAGTAAAGCCCTGAGACGAATTTACTTTCCATTGTCTTAAAGTTTACCCCTTTGAGGTCAATTCCACCACAAGTTACAAATTCTTCCTTAAAGACTCCCTTCCCTTCCATCTGAAATTCACCTTGGGTTAACTCTTTTGCTAGGGTTTTTATTTGTTTCTTAGAAATTTCTGCCCAGCGTAACGTGGGAGAAACACCAGCAACAGTGGCAAGTTTTTCCCAGAGACGACGAGGAATAGGAAACGGAGAAAAGCTCATTACTTGGCGACGGGGGGTTTCCGTTTTTTGAGCCAACAATTTCTCTTTAATGGTTTCCATATTTTCTGAGGGAAGCCAGTTAATAAGTATCCCTAAATAATAACCTTGATCATGAATAACTCTTGCCCCATAAGAGGATAACTTTAAAACAGCCGGCCCACTAATTCCCCAATGGGTAATTAAAAGTTGTCCGGTTTGTTTATATTTTTCCTTGCCTTTAAGTTGCAGTTGAATTTCTACTTGCTCAACCGTGATTCCCGCTAAATCGTTGAGCCGTTCGTCATTAATATTAAACGTAAATAAAGAAGGAATCGGGGGAATAATTTTATGACCGAATTGTTTTGCCCATTGATAAGCGAGTCGTTGACTTCCTGTTGCTAAAAGAGCGCGATCGCTGTTTAATATTTCTCCATTCTTTAATTCCACAACAAACTGGTCATTTTCATAACTCAGCCATTGCACTTTTACCCCAGTTTTTATGATGACACCCTGATTTTTTGCCTCTGAGACTAAACAATTAATAATGGTTTCCGAATTATCGGTAACAGGAAAGATGCGGCCATCCGCTTCCGTTTTTAACTCAACCCCTCGTTTTTCAAACCAAGCAATCGTATCTTGAGGCTGAAAGCGTGTAAACGCCCCTCGCAGGGCTTTTCCGCCACGAGGGTAGGCTTGGATCAACAAAGCAGGATCAAAACAGTGATGCGTCACATTACATCTGCCCCCCCCAGAAATGCGAACCTTTCCTAACGGTTTTCGGGCAGCTTCTAAAAGAATGACCTCTGTTTTTGGCGAAGCACTAGCACAACTAATCGCCCCAAAAAAACCTGCTGCCCCGCCGCCAATAATAATTACACGCTGCATCTGATTTACCCTTTGATAAATAACTCATAGAGGGACAAAACAATTTCGATGATAATTAGAATGACAATATACCATTCAGCGCGTAAACTTGTCCGATGCTGCATTAATTCTAAAACACTTTGGGAGGTACGATAAATTAAATCCAGCTTGCGTTCTAGTGCCATATGGCGTTCGCGAATTTCATATTCATCTTCAAGGCGCAAATAAAGGTTTTCTAATTCTGGAAACTCCCATAGTAATTCCGGTTTATCAATAATTTCCACTCGCGCCACCATTTTATATTGGAATAAGAATGTGCTGCCTAATTCATGTAATAATTCTTCTCCAGGGCGATTTAACCGTTGATTTTTTTGTAAACTAGCGGTAAAGGGTTCTACTTGATCAAAGACCGAAGCTAGTTTGGTTTCGTAATGGGCTAAAACCACAGTTTTTGCTAAAACATCAGCAACAATTTGCAAGTGTTCCACACTGTATTCTTTTAACCAGAGAACCCCATTTTTAACCCGTTCACTCTTTTCTGGATTCAGTTTAATATCAACTTTTTCCGTTTCTGGGTTGGTAAAGGCTTCACTCACATAAGCGGATAATTCTTTGAGAAACGCTTCTTCTTCCTCTTGACTTAAACCGAATAAAACCACTGCCCCATAGTGGAACAAAACGGCTATTCCCGTTTCACTAACTTTAATGACCGAGGGTAAAGAGGCAATACACTCATAATGATTTTCAATGGCACGGCAGTCAATTGACTCAGCGACAAAGATGGCTTGAGTGGTAATGGTTTCAGTTTTCTGGCTTGGAAATGCTAAGGTCTGCATATAGTGAAAGAAATTGATTTTTATTCAATCAGGTTAGAATCTTCTCTCTTTATGATACAAACTTCTAGCCTTAGGCATCCGCTTAGAGTCCTTTGTCCTCTCTCCTTTA
>CAZTXK010000225.1:0-4291 GCA_964617275.1 uncultured Dactylococcopsis sp.
AATAACAATCTTAATTTATATGTGGGAAAACCTAATTGAAAGCCCCCTATTTTCCTTTACCATTTTATTGCTTGTGGTTTTAACCGTGCCACCCATTTTTGAGCGATTAAGACTTCCCGGGTTAGTGGGATTAATTGTCGCTGGAATTATTTTGGGATCGGATGGCTTAGGGTTGTTAGATGCGGAGTCAGAAACCATGCGACTGCTTTCAGATGTGGGAAAAGTTTATCTCATGTTTGTCGCCGGATTAGAGATTGACTTAAGTGAATTTCGGAAATCCAAAGCAAAAGCAGTTGGGTTTGGAATCCTAACCTTTTTATTTCCGATTCTAATCGGATTAGCTATTGGTTCAGCGTTCGATTATGGATTAAATGCAGCAATATTAATGGGGTCTTTAATGGCTTCGCACACGCTTCTCGGTTATCCCATAGCCACAAGTTTAGGAATTGAAAAAAATCCTGCAATCGTGACCACAATTGGCGCAACAATTTTTACTGATATTGCTTCTTTGTTAGTTTTAGCAATTTGTTTATCTATTAATCAAGGAGAGTTTACAGTAGCGAGCTTAGTCTTACAGTTACTTGCTTTATTGGTTTATGCGATTTTAGTTCTCTTTGGCTTAGATTGGGCTGGAAGATATTATTTTCGACGCACAGGGGATGAAGAAAGCAATCAGTTTTTATTTGTTTTACTTGCTGTTTTTTTAGCTGCTTTTGGAGCGCAACTTATTAATGTTGACCGCATTGTCGGAGCTTTTTTAGCCGGATTAGCTGTTAATGATGTCGTTGGGCGTAGTCCTGTAGAAGAAAAAGTCACATTTGTAGGCAGTACCCTTTTTATTCCCTTCTTTTTTGTCGGAATGGGACTTCTATTAGACTTATCTAGTTTAAGAGAAACCTTAACCAGTAATTTAGCTCTCACGATGCTATTAGTCGGAGGATTATTTATTGGGAAAGGTTTGGCTGCCGCGATCGCGCAGTGGCTTTATAACTTTACAATTAGCGAAGGATTAACCATGTGGTCGCTTTCCCTGCCTCAAGTGGCTGCCACCCTTGCTAGCGCCTTAGCAGGATTAAACCAAGGAGTGATTGATTCTGCGGCTTTTAATGCCATCATCATGTTAATGTTAGTGACTGCCATGGCTGGCCCCATTCTAACCCAACGCTTTGGTCGTCAGTTACAGTCTCCGCCTCGCAATCAGGAAACAACGCCTCCTGCTGTTGCGAAAACCTTTATCACCTATCCTCCTTCCCGTGTCTTAGTCTCGGTGTCGAATCCTAATTCTGAAAATCATCTCATTGAAATGGCAGCTTTGCTGGCGCGCGAAGCGGAAGGACAAATAATCTGTTTAAAAATTGTTTTAGATGGGATTGGGGCGACAGAAGACTTAAAACAGGCGCATTCTCTATTAGATCATACAGAACAACTTGGAAAGGAGTTAGAAATTAGCACCACTCCTATTTTGCGTTTAGATGACAACATTGCCCAAGGGATTACTCGTACCGCCCGAGAACATAATGTCACTTGGATTGTTATGGGTTGGAGTCCGACAACACTCCGACAACGATTTTTAGGCAGCACCATTGATGATGTTTTTTGGTCAGCCCATTGTCCGGTTGTGGTAATGAATATTACCCAAGCCCCTACCGATATTCATAATATTTTAGTCCCCGTAGAAAACTTAAGTCCACCGAGTTGGCGCACTATTGAATTTGCTCAATTATTAGCCCATACCAACCAAGCAAAAATTACCCTGCTTCATGTTGTATCTTGGGACTCATCTTCAGAAGAAATGGCAAACTTTGAAGAGGCTTTAAAGGATTGGCTACTCTGGCACAATTTCAATCTTCCCATCAATATCCAAACTATGGTTTATGATAGTATTCCGAAAGCAATTGTTCAAACCTCTAAGGATTATGATTTAACCGTCTTGCGAGCCTTACGTCGTCAAACTGCAGGAGGACTTGCCGTTAGTAATATTACTACGAAAATTGTCGCTGATTTACAGGGATCATTAGTCTTAGTGGCGGAACCTCTTTATTAGTTATTGGTAGGGGCGAACGGCCGTTCGCCCGTACTCTTATTGGTTTACAAACAACAAAGGACAATAGTGATGACGGAAAAAACAGATATTATTGTTATTGGCAGTGGCATTGGCGGCTTAAGTGCAGCGGCGTTACTGGCTCGCTATGGCTTCCACGTAACGGTTTGTGAAGCGCATACCATTCCAGGTGGGGCAGCACACGGCTTTCGCAGACAGGGCTATCTGTTTGATTCTGGCCCCTCCTTATTTTCAGGATTATCTGCGCCTTCTCCGAACCCCCTGCGACAAGTTCTCGATGCCATTGGGGAGGAAGTTCCCTGTGTGCAATATGAGACGTGGGGCTGTTGGCTGCCAGAAGGGAATTTTGACACCTCTGTGGGGGCTGATCAATTTTGTGAGGTGCTACGGCAATTACGAGGGGAAAATGCGGTCACGGAATGGCGACAATTACAGGAAATGATGATGCCGTTGGGAAAAGCGGCTACTGCGCTGTCTCCGCTAGCTGTTCGCAGTGATTGGGGCATTTTACGCACGATCGCGCCATTTTTACCCACCCTTGCTAAAAACAGTCCTCAAATGTTCCAACTAACGGGGGCATTTCAAAAATTACGAGATCAAGTCATTAGCGATTCCTTTCTCCGTAACTGGTTAGACTTGTTATGTTATCTCCTCTCAGGCTTACCGGCGAGTGACACCAGTGCAGCAGAAATGGCATTTATGTTTGCTGATTGGTATCGCCCCAATGTGAAGTTAGATTATCCGGTGGGCGGAAGTGGTGCGATTGTCGATGCTTTAGTTCGAGGGTTGGAAAAACACGGCGGGGAGTTGCGTTTAGGGGCAAAAGTGCAAGAAATTTTACTCTCAGGGAAAAAAGCAGTGGGGGTACGGTTAAAAAAGGGAGAAGAATTAAAAGCTCACTATGCAGTGATTTCTAATGCTTCAGCTTGGGATACGTTGAAATTAATTCCAGCAAATAAACTTCCCAAAACCTTTCGCAAAGAGAAGGAAGACATCCCCCAATGTCCTAGTTTCATGCACCTACATTTAGGAATTGATGGAACGAATCTCCCTGAAAATTTACCCTGTCATCATATTATTGTCAATAATTGGGAAAAAGGAGTCACTGCACCGCAAAATGTCGTTTTAGTGTCTATTCCTTCTCTGCTTGATTCCTCCCTTGCGCCCACAGGTAAGCACGTTATTCATGCTTATACCCCCGCCAGTGAACCTTATGATCTCTGGGAAGGGTTAGATCGTCGTAGTGCAAAGTATCAACAACAAAAGGAAGCGCGATCGCAGGTTTTATGGGAGGGGATTAAAAAAATTATTCCGGACTTGGAGAATCGCTGTGAGTTAAACTTAATTGGAACACCCTTAACTCATGAACGGTTCTTGCAACGCGATCGCGGAACTTATGGGCCAGCAATTAGTGCGGAAAATGGCTTTTTTCCAGGGACTAAAACCCCTTGGCAAGGATTACTCTGTTGTGGGGATTCTACGTTCCCCGGCATTGGATTGCCTGCTGTGGCAGCTAGTGGCGCGATCGCGGCAAATACTGTGGCAACAGTCAAGAAACATCTCGAACTGTTAAGCCAAATCAGTAGTAACAAAAGTTTTTAGAATGGGAGTGCGATTTCTAACTTTACACTCCTGCAGCAAACACCTGTTCTGCGGTCAAATTTAACTCGGGAAACGTTGGGGAGATAATGCGATCGCTGCCTCGAAATTGCTGTCCCTGATACTCCCCATCAACTAACTGATAAACCGAAAACGTTGGTTGTTTCGGCGATCCAATGTAACGTCTTCCTCCTAATCCCAAATAGTCAACAATCCAATATTCTGGAATCCCTAACGCTTCGTAATCAATGAGTTTGTGTCCATAGTCATCTCGCCAGTTGGTACTGACTACCTCAATTACCAATGGTATTGATTTTCCTAAAGTAATGGTCGATCGCTTTTTCCAGAAGGGTTCATCTTCTAGTGCTGTTTGATCTAGAACAATCACATCAGGATTATAAGCCGATTTATCGGTATCAAGAGGCTTAATAATCGCTTCCCGAGGAATAATATACGGCAACTGTAACCGCTCAATTTCAATCCCCAATTTAATGGTTAAAAAACCGCCGACTTGTCCATGTGTTCCTGTTGGTCGCATTTCAATTGGTACTCCATTTCTCAGTTCGTAGCGACCATAGCCATCAGGATACCACTCCCAAAACTCCTCTAAAGTCATCAGTTGCGAAACTG
>CAZTXK010000226.1:0-4286 GCA_964617275.1 uncultured Dactylococcopsis sp.
AGCGGCTTATTCAAGAGGCATTACAAAATGAATATTAATCCGTTTCAAGGGGTTTGGGAACGTCAGTGGATCCAGTTTAATCAGGGAGAAAAAGAAACCCATCAAAAGGCACTTTGGATTCAGGGAAATACTTATTTTGCCGATGTTCGCAGTGCTACGTTTGCTGGCAAATTAACGCCAGAACGGTATCAAAACATGAAGGCGCGATCGCGCTTTGATGTTGACTTAATGGGCTTTGCTGGGACATTTACTTATCATAAAAAATCCCCTAACAAGGGGACTTGCACTTGGCATCATCAGCTTGCAATTACACCGCGTCTTCAAACTGATAGCAGTAATTATGAATGGTTAGATGAGAATAATTTGATCGAGACGGGAACTTACAAAGATGACAACAACGACATTCATCGCTTTACAGAATATTGGTCTCGAATTTCTAGAGGAGTGGTGGAAGCATGGCAACGGGATGAGCTTGGGTATCACGGACAAGTCATGGTTGCCAACTGCTGGTTAATTCTTGTCCATGAATGGCGTTCTCTTGATACAAATCCCCTTGCTGATCCCGAAGAACTTTCTGCATTTTCCGCTAGTGCTTGGCAGAAAATTAATGGTATCTGGACGCAACAATGGGGAACTGATCACTGTTTGGGGAACGAACCGCTCTCAGAAATCTCGCCACAATTTTGGCAAAACTTCCAACTGATTGAAAAAAGCGGTGACGGGGAATGAACCCCCTCACTTATTTAACTGGAGGCACTACTAGAACGATCATAGGAATCACGGAAACTAGGATTGGGTTTTCCTTGAATATGACCCCAGTATTGGCTAGCATCAACATCCATACCAATTTCGGAGGTAGCGCGTCCGAGCATTGATTGTTGACGGTTTTTAATCATTTTGTGGTGACGCATCATGAGAGCGCGAGCTTGTTGTTCAGCAGACATAGCGAACCTCCTTTATCGAGTTTTTTTAAAGTCTTTTTTGCTTTCTGTAATCAATATAACACAGAATTCTGTATCAAGTGATACAAAATAAAGATTTTAATGTAAAGATTTATTAACATTTCAAGGTGCAGCCACTAGTTGCTTCAAACATAAACAGCTGATTGATATCAACGGCAACGGTTAACTGTTCCTGAGGTTGACCTTGCCAAATTCCAGAAACGAAAAAATTAATCGCTTCTTCAGTTTCCGCAATTGTGCCTCTGAGTAAGGTTTCACGCCCTAAAGGTTCTACGAGTTCAATTTGCAGGGTTAATTGTCCCCAATTGGGGTTATTCTTGGAGGAAGGATCATCAGAAATGGCTTCGGGACGAATCCCTAAATAAAATTTGTTGCTAGAGTGAGATTGAAGCGACTTCTGGAAGGATTCAGGCACAGGAAGCGTTTGCTGCCCAATTTGTAATTCCCCATCTTGATACTGAGCCTTAATCAGATTCATCGGCGGATTCCCCAAAAATCCAGCTACCATCATATTCGCAGGGTGATTATAAACCTCTTCCGGTGTGCCAATTTGCTGAATTTGTCCCTCGTCTAGTACCACTAATTTTTCCGCGAGGGTCATGGCTTCGACTTGGTCATGGGTAACATAGATGGTCGTGATTTTAAGTTCTTGATGCAGGCGTTTGAGTTCGGCGCGAGTTTCTTCTCGCAGTTGAGCATCGAGGTTAGAGAGAGGTTCATCTAATAAAAAAGCCTGTGGTTGCCGAATAATGGCACGTCCTAGGGCGACTCGCTGTTGTTGGCCCCCTGAGAGTTGTTTCGGTTTACGTTGCAGGAGGTGGGCAATTCCAAGGGATTGAGCAATGGTTCTTACTTGTTGATCAATGGTTTTTTGATCAACTTTCCGCATCTTTAACCCGAAGCCCAAGTTCTCAGCAACGGTAAAGTGAGGATAGAGGGCATAATTTTGGAAAACCATGGCAACGTCTCGCGATCGCGCTGGCAAGTCATTGACGAGACGATCATTGATGTAAATGCTACCTTGGCTAACCGCTTCTAAACCGGCTATGGTTCTTAAAAGGGTCGATTTGCCACAACCAGAGCGTCCCACCAAGACACAAAACTGTCCGTCTTCGATGGTGAGGGAAATATCCGCGATCGCGCTAGTTTTCCCATAATACCGTGATACGCCTTGTAGGGCTACTTTTGCCATAGGTCACTCGCTTGATTCAATTTTTGCAAAATTTATTACAACAGAGGGAAGCCATTTCCTATATTATTAATTAATGTAAAGGCAAAGTCAGAAAATTATCGTTTTCTGGTAGTGCCCCTTAGTGACGAGGATAGCAGTGAAATCACAATCCAACGCCTTATCAATCCAAACCGAACCCTTAATTACACAGTTTTTCCGTAAGAGTGCAGGGCAATGGCATTCTCAACGCCGTTACTACACCCTACCAGAGGGAAAAACAAAAGAAGTCACCAGTGAAATTTGGGTAGAATTTTTAGAACCCAGGTGCCAAGAATTGGTCGAGTTAGAACGACTCCATGACTTCACTTCAGAAAGCCTCATTTGCGGGGCAAAGGTGAGTTGGCAAAGTACCGATGACAGCACTGGGCGTAAACAGTCGGAAGATTCCACCTTGTTTGGTGCGTTAGGAAATACTCTCTATCGCGATCGCGGTTTTGCCATTGCCACCCCGGTTACTGCGGACTTTTATTTTCCCAATCCCCAAACCCTTTGTTTGCGGACAGAATATAATGGTTCAGTATTTGAAGAAGAATTAAAGTTAATCGGCGAACGTTATCGCACCCGTCAGACTATTATTTCCCGTGCGGGAGAAGAAATTATGATTGGTCAATACCTAGAAAAACGGGTGGCTTAAAGAAATCTAGGTTGGGAACAGACACTGAGGTTCACCCCAACCTAATACCTTTTACTCGCCAGTAAGTAATTGCGCGATCGCCTCTTGTTCTTCTAACTCAAACTTTGGTGGCGTTTGTCTAGAATCCGTAATCAACCAATCCAACGCCGCCGCTTGCACATCAATCGTGGTTCCCGTTTTATCCACACAGTAGCGTCCAAAGACCAACTTATCCACCAGACGTACTTTTGGCCCCAAACGGGAATACTCAAAGATAACGCTATTTTTTACCGTTGCACCGCTGCAAATCCAGCAATTCGGCCCAATCATCGCCGGTCCGACAATCGTAGCACCATCTTCAATGCGAGTCATGCCCCCAATATAAACAGGACCTGTGATATCAACTTTATCCCAATTTACGGCAACATTTAAACCAGTATGAATCCCTGGGGCAACTTCAGTTCCAGGAATATCAACATTTTTAATCTCTCCCAAAAGCACTCCTCGAATGGCATGCCAGTAATCGGGAACTTTCCCAATATCCACCCATTGAAAATCCATGGGAACGGAATAAAAGGGCGCACCCGCTTCCACTAATTTCGGGAAGAGATCGCTACCGAGATCATAAACTTGATTCGAGGGAATATAGTCAATGACTTCCGGTTCTAAAATATAAATTCCTGTATTAATTTGATTACTTAGCGCCTCATCCATCGAGGGTTTTTCTTGGAAGGCAGTAATGCGATTTTCCTCATCCGTGACTACGACCCCATAACTAGACACTTTATCTTCAGGGACTTCTTTAGTAACAATCGTCGCGATCGCGCCTTTTTGCTTATGCTGCTTAACTGCCTCGGTTAAATCTAAATCAATTAAAGCATCTCCACATAAAACCACAAACGTATCATCAAAAAACTTATTAAAATCCTGAATACGCCGAATTCCACCTGCCGATCCCAGGGCTTCTCCCACTAACTCACCATCGACGATGCGCCCTTCAAAGGAATAAGCAATATCAACCCCAAACCGTTGACCATCGCGAAAATAGCTTTCAATCTCGTGGGCTAAATGACTCACATTGACCATAATCTGATCAAAACCATGTTGTCGTAGGAGTTCTAACAAAAACTCCATCACTGGCTTTTGTAAAATCGGGATTAATGGTTTGGGAATGGTATAAGTAATGGGTCGAACCCGAGTTCCTTTTCCCGCGGCCAAAATCATGGCTTTCATCGGCATTTACTCCTAGATTTTTTGATGGGCTGACTAAATTCCGCTTTCTTCGTTGAATGAGAAGAAATATGGACTAAACTGCATTGTAGCGATTCTCACCTTGAGAATTTTGTTCCCACACTACAATGTTTAATCCAATTTTCCCATAAGCCTTCCCCCCCTAGTTATCCCATTTCAAATTTAAAGAACCCAAAAGCGCAATTCAGAGCCCAAGGCTTGGGAAGACAACCCTAATAGTACAATGTAT
>CAZTXK010000227.1:0-4273 GCA_964617275.1 uncultured Dactylococcopsis sp.
ATAAGCATGGTTCAACTGCGTTTAACTACTAATCCCGGCATTGAAGACATTGTGGCACAAGAATTGCGCGATTCTGCGAATTCATGTGATATTACGAATATACAAATTAAGCCCTTTAATTTAGAGGGACAAGTTTTAGTCGAAAGTTCTGATTGTCCAGAAAAATTATATGAAGCTACCTTGAAAGCGCGATCAGTTTTTCATGTTATGCGCCAGATTTATGACTTTTCTGTGCCGAAAAAAGTTGATTTCTTAGAAACGGTTTATCAGGAAGTATTAGCCCTAAATATTCCTGAAATGGAAGAAGCAAAAACCTTTCGAGTGACGACGCAGCGGAATGGAAACCATTTATTTAAAAGCGTCGATGTGCAAAGAAGAGCTGGAGCAGCGTTAATTGAACGGTATAATAAAGCCGTTAGTTTAGAACAATATGATGTTAATGTGCGAGTCGATATTTTTGATCGTCTCTGTTTAGTTAGTGTTCAGCTAACAAAAGACTCCTTAGATCGGCGGCATCATCTCGTTTGGCGACCGAGAATTAGTCTCAAAACAACCATGGCTTATGCCATGTTACAGCTATGTGAGTTAGAGAAAACTGATCGTTTATTAGACCCGTTCTGTGGCTCCGGTACAATTCTATTAGAAGCAGCCAGTGTATTTCCAGACTTAAAATTGTACGGCAGCGATCGCCGCGAAGAAGCAGTAACAGGAGCGCAAACCAATATTGAGACAGCAGGATTATCTCATCGCATTCATCTGAAACAGCTAGATGCGAGAGATTTAGAAATAGGGTATCCAGCAGGTTATTTTAACGCCATTGTGGCAAATCCTCCTTATGGAGTTCATCTGGGATCAGAAATTAATTTTTATCGCTTATATCTTAAATTTTTACGGGGAGCCGGGCATATTTTGGTATCTGGGGGTCGTCTTGTTATTTTAGTTGGAAAAGGACGCGGTGCATTTAAAAAGATCATTGCGAAGTTAGGCTTATTCGAGATTCAGGAAGAACGTTTAGTCGAAACTGGAGACATTTATCCACATCTTTTTATCTGCGATCGCGTCTAGTGTTTGTAACAGATTAGGGAGGAATCAATGATGACGTTTGAAGAATTTAAAAGCGCGATCGCGCAAGGAAAACCTTGTCCAACTTCCTTACCGCCAGCCTTACAAGGGCTATGGATAGATTTTCAAGGCAACTGGGATCAAGCCCACCAAATTGTCCAAAATGCAAGCGATCAAGATAGTGCATGGGTTCACGCTTACTTACATCGAGAAGAAGGTGATCTGGGAAACGCCCGTTACTGGTATCGACGCGCCGGTCGCTCCCCTAGTCAAGACACTTTAGCCGCCGAATGGGAAGAGATCGCCCAACAACTTTGTGCTCAAGCCACCACTGTTCCTTCTCAAAATTAAGTTAGACACGCCTAAAGTGACATATCTCCAGATTGCTCTAAAATATGAAAATGCTGGAGTCATAGCAATAAAAAGGAGATCATGGTAGCTGCATCCCAATATAACCCTGCTGAGATTGAACCGAAATGGCAACAATACTGGTTAGAAACCAACGCGGATCAAGCATCAGATAACCCAAATCAACCCAAATTTTATGCCCTCTCTATGTTTCCCTATCCCTCGGGAAACCTACACATGGGTCATGTTCGCAACTATGTCATTACCGATGTCATGGCGCGATGGAGACGGATGCAGGGTTATCGGGTTTTACATCCGATGGGATGGGATGCCTTTGGGCTACCTGCCGAAAATGCCGCCATTGATCGAGGGATTCATCCGAAACAATGGACAGAAAAGAATATTACGGAAATGAAAAAACAACTCCAGCAATTAGGATTATCCCTAGACTGGAGTCGAGAAGTTGCCACTTGTTCCCCCGACTATTACAAATGGACACAATGGCTGTTTCTCCAATTTTTCCAAGCCGAACTTGCCTATCAGAAAGAATCAGCAGTGAATTGGGATCCCATTGATCAAACCGTTCTCGCTAATGAACAAGTAGATGGAGAAGGAAAATCTTGGCGCAGTGGGGCAAAAGTTGAACGGAAACTTCTTAAACAGTGGTTTCTTAAGATTACCGAGTATGCTGAAGAACTCCTCAATGATTTAGACAAACTACCAGGGTGGCCCGATCGCGTTAAACTAATGCAAGCCAACTGGATCGGAAAATCCGTGGGGGCATACTTAGAATTTCCCGTTACAGATAGAGAAGATAAAATCGGAGTCTTTACCACTCGCCCTGATACCGTCTATGGCGTTACTTATGTGGTTCTAGCCCCAGAACATCCTCTGACTCCTAAAGTTACCACAGCAGAGCAAAAAGAAGCCGTAGAAGCCTTTATTCAAGAAGTCACCAACGAAAGCGAACAGGAACGCACTGCCGAAGATAAACCCAAACGCGGTATTCCCACAGGAGGAAAAGCCCTGAACCCCTTCACAGGCGAAGAAATCCCCATTTTAATTGCTGATTATGTTCTCTACGAATACGGAACAGGGGCAGTAATGGGAGTTCCCGCCCATGATGAGCGCGACTTTCAGTTTGCCACGCAAAATCAACTTCCCATTAAACAAGTCATTGTTCCCGAAGGAAAAGAACCCAGTGATCAATTAGAAAAAGCCTATACAGAAGCTGGAGTCATTGTCAATTCTGGTCAATTTAATGATCTGAACTCCGTAGAAGGCAAACAAGCCATTACAGAGTATGCTGAAAAACAAGGCTGGGGAGAGGCAAGAATCCAATATCGGCTTCGTGACTGGTTGATTTCTCGCCAACGCTATTGGGGCGCACCGATTCCCATTATTCATTGTCCCAGTTGTGGGGCAGTTCCCGTTCCCGAAAAAGATTTACCCGTAGAACTTCCTGAAGATATTGAATTTACGGGGCGTGGCGGTTCTCCTCTTACTCAACTCGAAAGCTGGTTAAATGTTCCTTGTCCCAGTTGTGGGGAACCTGCACAGAGAGAAACTGATACCATGGACACCTTTATTGATTCTTCTTGGTACTTCCTCCGCTACACCGATGCTAATAACCCCCAAGAAGCCTTTAACCAAGAAAAGGTTAACGATTGGATGCCAGTGGATCAGTATGTGGGAGGGATTGAACACGCGATCTTGCACTTACTCTATTCTCGCTTCTTTACAAAAGTGTTGCGAGACAGAGGACTTTTAAATTGTGATGAACCCTTCCAACGTCTTCTCACTCAAGGCATGGTACAGGGAATGACGTATAAAAACCCTAAAACAGGAAAATATATTCCATCAGAAGACGTTAACCCTGATGATCCTAAAGATCCCAATACAGGGGATGAGTTAAGCGTCTTTTACGAGAAGATGTCGAAATCAAAATATAATGGCGTTGATCCCTTGGAAGTTCTGGAAAAATATGGGGCAGATACAGCGCGGATGTTTATCTTATTTAAAGCCCCACCCGAAAAAGATTTAGAATGGAACAGTGACGATGTAGAAGGGCAATTCCGCTTCTTGAATAAAGTTTGGCGGTTAGTTACAGATTTTATTAATCACCATGGGGAAGCTGTAAGCAAGAATCAGTCTGAGCTTTCTAAGGAAGAAAAAGAGTTACGTCGCGCCATTCACAGTGCCATTAAATCTATTTCTGAAGATTTAGAAGGGGATTATCAGTTTAATACTGCGGTTTCGGAATTAATGAAGCTCAATAATGCTCTCAATGATGCAAAATGTAAAACTTCCCCCGTTTATCAAGAGGGAATTGAAGCATTAGTGAAATTACTCGCGCCCTTTGCACCACATCTCACAGAAGAATTATGGCACGCTTTAGGGAATGAAGATTCGGTGCATCAACAAGACTGGCTAGAAGTTGATCCTGATGCGCTAACCGTTGATGAAATTAATCTGGTCATTCAAATTAAAGGCAAAACCAGAGGAACAATTTCTGTTCCAGCTAATGCCAGTAAGGAAGAGTTGGAAACTTATGCGCGAGAATCTGATATTGCTCAACGCTATCTTGATGGGAAAGAGGTGAAAAAGGTGATTGTAGTTCCTGGAAAATTAGTCAATTTTGTTGTGTAGTCCTTATGTACTTTATTATCCGCCGTTTGGGGAAAACTACAAGTTACCAATCAAGCACCGCAAAACAACTGGTTATTAGTTCTCAGCCAAGCTCGTCTTGGTCAAATTGATGCTTACTTTTCTTTAGATCAATCCGAAAACTTTAGAGTGATAAAGTAGTAGGGTAGGCAATGCCGCCCTATTCTACAAGAGTTGAGATTTTAGTGCAATGGAA
>CAZTXK010000228.1:0-4251 GCA_964617275.1 uncultured Dactylococcopsis sp.
CCATCGACTTAGATCAGTATTCAGCCCCAACTTTGGTAATAGAAATTGCTTCTACGAGTCTCAGTGATGATCTCGGGAAGAAACGGTTACTTTATGAACGTCTGGGCGTGGGCGAATATTGGGTTATTGATACCAATACGACTCAAATAACAGCATTGGAAATGATTGATGGGGGAAGTCGGGAAATCAGGGTTTCACAGGTGTTACCAGCTTTATCAATCGCGATCGCGGAAGAAACTCTAGAAAAAAGCCGCAATCAGGATGATGGGGAAGTTAACCGTTGGCTGATGGAAATGTTTACGCAGCAGTGAAAATTTAGCCGCACAAACCATTGTGATCTTTAACTCAATTATTTCCGACAATTCATCGGTTTATTTCTACCAAGTCGTAATTTTAACTACTTTCTTTGTTTTATTGTTTGTGCTAAACTCTCCGTAATCATACTGTTTATTGTCAGGAGTAAATACAATGAAAGCTGATCAGCAAATTAGTGGAGAGAAGCAGTTATCGAGAACTTGGTGGAATCAGCCCTTATGGGGAGAACAGACTTTCTTGGAAAAGGTTACGGGTGTTTTCTGGAAAGAACAGATTCCTGAAAGTAGTATTTTTTTACATAACCGTGCTTTAAAGGAAGTCGAAAAAATGAGTCCTGCGATTGAAGGATTACACAATGAGAAATTTGGTAGCCCTGAATTTGTTTTACTCCTTCAAATTCGTTCTTCTTTGCTGCGGGGTAGTAAAGGTTACGAAGGATTAGAAAAAAGTAGTAAAATTCTCAAAGCAGCGATTGATACTAAAGATAGTTTCTTAAAAATTGAAGAAATTGAATTTCAATATCGTAGCTTTGCACAACAACAATTTTATGAAGAAGTTTTCAACTTGCTTGGTCAGAAGCAATCGAAAGAAAAGTTCCAACAACAAGTGAAAACTTTAACTGATGAAATCGTTAGTCAGTTGAAAACCGAAGAGGGAAAAAACGCGATTCAAGCCTACGGTAAAGAATTAATTTATTTATCTTCTGAGCATGAATTAGCCTTAAAACTACTTTATCTTTTCAAGCAATCGGAATTAAGTGACTTTTCGATTCTCAGGAAAACAGCTGAGCTAATAAATCAGTTTAAAACTAAAGAAATTCATAATTATAAAACACTTTTCGTGCAAGTCAAGGTTAATTATAGTCTTTTTGAAAAGTTAGGAAAAATTATCCAACTACCCGATAAAAAGAATAATCCTGACAGTTACGCGAAACTAATCCAATATCTAGCTTTAATTGAGAAGCATAAAAAATCCTATATTCAATTCAAGGAATTACTTTGTCAGCTAGAAAAATGGGAGACCAGTTACGAGAAACTGAAGACAATACGCGAATCTTATCCCGTTGCTAACTATAAAAGACCGAAAACGTTTCGAGAGAAAGTCCCAGGCTTGCCACTCTATCAACAATATCAACCCTGGCTAGTTATCACTCAAGGTTAGCATCCTACCCGGTGATGGACAATGGAGAACGAACCATGGACAATGAGGAGAGGACACCTTAACTCATTGTTCATTATTTATGTCCCAATCGTTTTCTCCTGTTGATCTCCCCTCAGAAATTGAAAATAATCATCAGCCTTCTCCTCGCAAACATTGGACGATTGAAGAGAGTGAAACCCTTTATCAAATTCAAGGGTGGGGGGATCCCTATTTTTCGATTAACCGCGCTGGACATATTACGGTTTCTCCTCAAGGCGATCGCGGCACCTCTTTAGATTTATATCAATTGGTAGAAGCCCTGAGAAAACGCAATATTGGACTCCCCATTTTAATCCGCTTTCCTGAAATTTTAGCCGATCGCGTGGAAAGATTATATGCTTGCTTTGATCGCGCTATATCCCGTTACAATTACCCCGGAACTTATCGCGGTGTTTTTCCCATTAAATGCAATCAACATCGCCATCTCGTAGAATCTTTGGTGGAATTTGGACAACGCCATCAATTAGGTTTAGAAGTGGGGTCAAAACCCGAATTAATGATTGCTTTAGCGACTTTAAATCCGTCGCAATTTAATCAAAAAAAAGAAGAAAAATCATTATTAATTTGCAATGGCTATAAAGATCGAGAATATATTGAAACAGCCATTTTATCGCGACGGTTAGGCTATGAAACAATTATTGTCGTTGAACAGTTAGAAGAATTACACTTAATTCAAACAGTAGCAGAAGAGTTAGATATTCAACCTGTTATTGGTGTTAGGGCAAAATTAAGCACTCGGGGAACGGGAAGATGGGGAAGTTCTACCGGCGATCGCGCTAAATTTGGTTTAACCATTTGGCAAATTTTAGAAGCCGTAAAAATTCTGGAATCATCCCAACAATTAGACTGTTTACAACTCCTCCATTTCCATGTGGGATCGCAAGTTTCTTCCATTAGCGTGATTAAAGAAGCCATCCGCGAAGCCGCGCAAATTTATGTAGAATTAACCCAATTAGGAAGCAACTTAAAATACTTAGATGTCGGTGGCGGATTAGCCGTCGATTATGATGGTTCAAAAACCAATAAAAATAATGCTTCTAAAAACTACAATATGCAAAATTATGCTAATGATATTGTTGCTGAAATTAAAGAAGCCTGTGATCAAGCCGAGATAGCCGCACCGACAATTGTTAGTGAAAGTGGACGCGCGATCGCGTCTCATCAAGGAGTCTTAATTTTTGACGTTTTAGGAAGCAGTGAACCGCCTGTTACCCCACCTCCTGTTCTAGAAGAAGAAGAACATTTAATTATTCGCAATCTCTGGGAAACTTACGCCCTCATCAACGAAGAAAACTATCAAGAAGCCTATCACGATGCCATTCAATTTAAGCAAGAAGCAATTAGTCTCTTTAACTTTAGTTATCTCAGCTTAAAAGAAAGAGCCAGAGCCGAACAACTTTATTGGGCTTGTTGTGCCAAACTCTTTGAAATTATTAAAAATCAAGAAGAAATCACCGAAGAATTAAAAGAACTCGCCAAAGTTCTCACCTCAATTTACTATATTAATCTCTCCGTTTTTCAATCCACTCCCGACCATTGGGCAATTGATCAACTCTTTCCCATTATGCCCATTCATCGCCTTAATGAACAACCCAATAAAAGAGCCATTTTAGCCGATCTTACCTGTGACAGCGATGGAAAAATCAGTCAATTTGTTAACCCGAAAGGAAAACTGCCCAAAAACTTTTTAGAACTCCATCCCCTAGAAAAAAATCAGCCCTATTACTTAGGAATGTTTCTGGTAGGAGCTTATCAAGAAATTATGGGAAACTTACACAACCTTTTTGGCGATACCAATGTTGTCCATATTCGCACCCATCCCCAAGGTTATAAAATTGAGCAATTCGTCCGCGGTGATAGCATTAGCGAAGTGTTAGAACAAACTCAATACTCAGGAGAAGCCTTACTAGAAAATCTTCGCCGCCATACCGAACAGGCGTTAGAAAAGGACTTAATTTCTCTAGCCGAATCACGACGTTTACTTAATAATTATGAACGGGGACTGAGTCACTATACTTATTTGAAAAAAGAAGATTAATCAGTTGTTTGTTATTCGTTATTGGTTATTTGTTATTTGGTAACTGGTAACTGGTAACTGGTCACTGGTCACTGATCACTAAGGCTTACGATACAATGATATAGTGTAAAGAAATGTTAACTCATCCCCATGCTACTACAACCGCAACAACGAGAAAAGCTAGACCCCAGTCAAGATGAGAATTTTTACGCCGTCCCTCGTATTGTCACCCATGTTGACGACTCATTTCTCGATCAATTAACCAACTTGTATCGCGAGAGACTCAAACCCAATACTCGCATTTTAGACATGATGAGTAGTTGGGTTTCCCATCTTCCTGATGATCTAAAATTTTCTCATGTAGAAGGACATGGGATGAATGAAGAAGAATTAGCCCGTAATCCGCGCTTAGATCATTACTTCGTGCAAAACCTGAATGAAAATACCAAACTTCCCTTTTCTGATGAAGAATTTGATGCCGTATTAAATGCGGTTTCTATCCAGTATTTACAGTATCCTGAAGCTGTGTTTCAAGAAATTTATCGCATCTTAAAACCCGGCGGCGTTGTTATCATTAGCTTTTCTAATCGGATGTTTTATCAAAAAGCCATTACGGCGTGGCGAGATGCCAGTGAAGCCATGCGCGTCGAATTAGTAAAACGCTACTTTCGCTCTGTAAATGGGTTTAGTGAACCCGAGGCAATTCAGAAGCAGCCCTC
>CAZTXK010000229.1:0-4251 GCA_964617275.1 uncultured Dactylococcopsis sp.
AACTGCCTTAAAAAAAGCAGCCCGATTGGGTAACTTAGTTAAAGAGTCGTTATAGGCTAACTCTTTTAAACGATCTTCTAGCGCTATTCGTTCACTCCTAGAAGCCGATAGAAGTAAGGTGGGAACAGCAACGACTACCACAAATGACCATAGTAACAATAGACTATTCTCAACGCTATCTTGAGCAAAAGGGCTGTTTCCTTGCATTGTTCCGACAATAGCAATAATAACTGTCAGAAAGATTGCGGTGGTCGCCCCTCGTTGAGTTAGTTTATATCCAGCCCACATTAAAAAAGGAAAACATAGGTATTCTAATGAGTAAGTTTCAGGATTTAAGTAAGGCTTTGGGATAATGCCAAATACCAATAAATTGGTTAATATAAGTAAGATAAAGCCAAGGGTAATTGTGAGTTGATTTGGAGTTTTCAATGTGGGATGGGATGGCTTGACCCAACTTAAAAGTAATGGTGTAATAATTAAAACTCCCATAGCATTTCCCACTCCCCATTGCCACCAAATATTGATAAAATCCTCGCCGCTGCACTGATGCGTGAGACAAAAACTGCTGCTACCAATTAAAGCACCGAAAAGAGGCGCAATAATAACACCAATCAGTAAAAACTTTAAGGTATCACTAATGGTATCTAATTCTTGGCGAGTTTCCCATTGCGTCATTAAAATGGCTGCTAGGTAGGGTCCAGCCGTATCCGCGATCGCTGCGCCAATAGCAAATTGCCAAGCAACGCCTGCGGAAAGAGCAACCAAAAAAGCCCCGACAAAAACTCCTAGCCACATTTTTGTTCCTAAGAATAAAAAGCTGGCTAAACTAATCCCCATTGGAAGCCAAAATAAAGACACATTTCCTTCTGTAAAAGCAAATTGGAAACTAATGTGGGCACTGATAAAAATAATGATGGCTAATAGAAGATTCTGGAGATAGTAAGATGGAGTCATTCTTTTGAAGGATTGCTTCTGCTCTGATTCAGTCTTAACATTAGTTAATATAATATTAAGTAAGATATTGTCTGTAAATGTCAGCTATAGAAAATTCCCAATGGAAAATCAAAATTCTCTATGATGGTGATTGTCCCCTGTGTCTGCGAGAAATTAATTTTCTGCAAAAACGGGATGCCGATAGAGGGTTAGTTAAGTTTGTCGATATTACCGATGAAAATTACACTCCTGAAGAAAATGGCGGGATCGATTTTGAAACGGCTATGGAGAGGATTCATGGTGTTCTCCCTGATGGTACGGTAGTTAAAGATTTAGAGGTATTTCGCCGCGTTTATCAAGTATTGGGAATGGGGTGGGTTTATGCCCCAACTAATTTACCCATTATTGGCGCGATCGCGAATTGGATTTATAACATTTGGGCAAATTGGCGACTCCCGTTAACGGGACGACCGAACTTGAAAACCATTGTAGAACAAAAACGCTGTTCTCAAGGGAGTTGTAGTGTCTCTAAACCGCAGCAATCCTAACAGCGAGAATGCTTCTACTGCCAAAACAGGGACGAATTTTAATTATCCTAATATTAGGCGTAGTAGGTGTTTCCACTGCTGCCATTTTTATTCGCCTTTGTCTGCAAGTAACTGGGGAAAGTGGACTAGGATTTAGTTTATTTATTGCAGCGACGCGGTTAACGTTTGCCTCCTTAACCCTTCTCCCTATTGTAATTAATAAATCGCCAATTGGTGTTTCTCGGAAGGGCTATCAATGCGCGATCGCTGCGGGAATGATGTTAATGTTACATTTTGCCTTTTGGATTACCTCTCTCTCTTTTACCTCCATCGCGGCTTCCACAACAATTGTCACCACAAATCCCATTTGGGTAACCCTTTTATCTTGGTTTTGGCTAAAAGAAAAGCCCACGCGCTTCACGATTTTAGGAATTGGAATTGCTTTATTAGGCGGATTTTGTATTGCCATTGGGGATGCTGATAGCCTCCATGGAGGAAGTAATCCGCTATTAGGGGATGGTTTAGCTTTAATCGGTGCTTGGTCGGCAAGTTTATATTTATTATTAGGAAAACAAGCGCAAGCCTCAGGATTAAGTATTGGTCATTATAGCGCGATCGCTTACACCACGGCTGCCATTTTATTATTACCCTTGCCCTTATTTTTCGGGATTAATTATTGGGGATATCCCCCTGAAGTTTATAGTTATTTGTTAGGAATGGCTCTGTTTTCGCAAGTTTTGGGGCATACTAGCTTTAATTGGGCAGTAAGATTTATTTCTCCCACGTTTGTTACCCTTGCCCTTTTATTTGAACCGGTAAGTGCGAGTATCTTAGGGTTTTTTGTGTTTGGAGAAGTTCCCAGTATTTTAGTCTTAGTCGGGGCAATCATTTTATTAACAGGAAGCGCGATCGCGATTTTAGGAGCCCCTCCTCGGGAGAATGTTAAGTAATATAACTGTTGTTGTTATCCCCCTGAAAATTATTTATAATGAAACCAGTACCATCGGGAGGATGGGAATTAACGCTTGAGGAGCTAGTTGAAAGACTAGGATAGCACTGCGAATAGCATGTGCGCCCAAGAAGTCACCTAGCGTGGCACTCCACTCATTTTATGTTCACACCAAAAGCGCAACTGCTAAATATTGCAGGCGCTTTCTCGGTGTGTTAAAGTATTAATATCCCCCTCACCTAATTCCCCCTTATTCCTAGGTCTAGGGAAACCCCCATTTCCCCCCTCCCTATTCCTAGGTTGGGGGATACCCTTTTTTTAAAGTCATTAGTCGCGGTATTCTCCTTTTTCGTGGCAACATTTCCAAATTGATGGCTGCTCTTTAATCGCGATCGCGCTTCCAATGCTAAGGTTTGATTTAATTAAATTAGAACTGCCATAGCAAAACTATTAATAAATGAATTTTGTCAAACCATTAGAAAGCGAGATTGATACTAACTGTAATCGTCTTGAAAGCGCGATCGCGCAGAATAATAGTTTACTTATTATCGGACTTGATCCTAGCCCAGAAATGTGTCCGCAGAAACTGAGTTACCGAGAATGGTTGCAAGGGGTTATTGAACAAACTCAAGACAAAGTTTGCGCTTATAAACCTACCTTGGGCTTTTATCAAGCTATGGGAAGCCAAGGCATGGCACTGTTAGAAGAAATCTTACAATTCATTCCCACCTCAATTCCCGTTATTCTTGATGCGAAACACGCCGACTTAAATACCAGCAGCCTGTTGGCAGAAACTGTTTTTGAACAATGGAAAGTGGATGCAATTACCGTAAATCCCTTTTCTGGACAAGATCAAGTTGCCCCTTTCCTCCTTCATGCTGAAAAAATGGTCTTTGTCACCTGCTGCACTTCTAATCCCACAGCATCGGTAATCCAAAATTATCCCAACTCAGACTCTCCCCTTTATCTGGAATTAGTCAAAGAAGTTCGCAATTGGGGGCCACCTGAACAAATCGCTTTAGAAATTGGCACTTATGATCCTAATACGTTAAAACAGATTCGGGAAAATGCCCCAGAACGGTTGATTCTTGCCCGTAGTCTGTGGCAATCGAAAGAAATAACCCCGATTGTTGCCTCAGGATTAAATGATACTGGCAATGGCTTATTAATTCCAGTTCCGCAAGATTTTTTAAGACAAGAAAACTTAGCAGAAGCAGTTACGAACTTAAACCAAAGGATTAATAATATTCGTCAAGAGATTACTAAAAGCAATAGCAATAATTTTTGTCAGATTTGGACGAGTGATGTTTGTTTACTGAATGAACATCCGAATCAAGATTTAATTTTGCAACTTTACGATCTCGGGTGTATTTTATTTGGGGATTATTTACAAGCATCAGGACAAAAACTTCCCTACTATATTGATCTCAGAACAATTATTTCCCAACCACAAGTTTTTCAAAAAGTTTTAAATGCCTATGCTGCCATTCTAGAAACTCTCAACTTTGATCGCATTGCAGGGATTCCTTATGGCGCACTTCCTACGGCTACCGGTTTATCAATCCGACTCCATCATCCCATGATTTATCCCCGAAAAGAAGTTAAAGCCCATGGCACTCGACAAGTCATTGAAGGTTACTTTAAATCGGGGGAAACGGTAGTAATGATTGATGATATTTTAATTAGTGGTAAAAGCGCGATCGAGGCTGCGGAAAAAATTACCTCTCAAGGTTTGAATGTAGAAGATATTGTGGTGTTTGTTGATCATGAAAAAGGGGTAAAAGATTGGATAAAACAACAAGGCTATCGCGCTCATTCTGTTTTAACGATTTCTGAAATTAC
>CAZTXK010000230.1:0-4249 GCA_964617275.1 uncultured Dactylococcopsis sp.
TTCGTTACGAATTTGTAGCTGATTCAACTGTTCCCGCAGGGGAAAGAGCCAATCTTTTGCTGGGTGGGTTGCTTGTTGCTGATTTAGATAAACCACAGTTACCTTTTCCTTTAGTTCTATAACTGTAGTTTATCTATAGAGATTTTAATATGGCAAGCCTTTTTAATATCAAAATTATTGATGATTTATAACTTTTGCTTATGAACGGTGCATGATCAGTGACCAGTGGTTTGTACTTTGTAACCCAATGACCAATGACTTCTCCCATAGGAGCTGAAGTTTTGGTAACCTATCTAAACTTTTGTAAACGGAGAATTAAGCAGAAAGAAACCTCCGCTGATTGGCAATTTCATCCTCAAGATTGACTCGAAAGGAATATGTTAAGGTTAAGATAAATAAATAAAGGGATCGGAGTTAAAAGCTGATTGCTAGTTTTATGGGCTAAAATAGCTACTAGAAACGGTTAGCCATCTCCGTTTACCATGCCGAGAAGGAGACCCTACCTTAGGAGCTTCTTGCAGGCAAATTGAAGTGAGGTCTCATAGGAGCCATCTGTTCAATGGAATATATCGAAGAAGCACTGGAAAAATTAAAAAACTGGACTCGCAGGCTGATTGAGCTTCTGGGCGGGCCAGAAATGGAGCCTGAACCCGAGCCAATCCCTGTTCCAGTTGAAGAGCGTGTTTCCCGTTATCAGCGTTAAAGGAAGCGCGTTTAACATCAGTGCAACAATTACGAATCTTGGTGTTACACGGCCCTAACCTAAATCTTTTAGGTGTTCGTGAACCCTCTATTTACGGGGCTTTAACTTTGGAGCAAATTAATGCAGCCCTAGAAGATCACGCTGGAGGGCTGCATAGTCATATCCAATGTCAGCAATTTAACTCGGAAGGAGCTATTGTTGAAGCTATCCACAATGCCCTTAACGAAAAGGATGGCATTTTAATTAATGCTGGAGCTTACACTCATACCAGCGTCGCTATTCGAGATGCGCTGTCAGGGGTAAAGTTACCAGTAGTAGAAGTCCATCTCAGCAATATTTATCAAAGAGAAGCCTTCCGCCATCATTCTTATATTGCGCCTATTGCTGTGGGGCAAATTAGTGGTTTTGGGATAGATAGCTATTTATTGGGCTTAGAGGCTTTAGTCCGCCATCTTAACCGAGAAGGAGCATAGCTAATGCGTCATCTCCTATTGTCTCGTTGGGAGGGAAGTATCTTCTTAGCTTGTTTAGGGTTAGATTGCTCTTTAATTTGGCAACAAGGAATCGAAAGTTTAGCTGCTAAAGGAGATTGGCAACCGTCTCTGAGGAAAGAAAGCCCAGGGGAAATCCTTTTAGTTAGTTTACCGCGATTGCTGTTTTTTTGCGATCAGCCGGAAGGGGCGATTACACAACCTCATCAGTTAGCAGAAAGCCAGCTTGCTATAATCAGCTATACCAAGGTAATGGCGGCAATTTTTAGGGAACAGCTGGTGAGAAAAAGGCTATTTCAGGATTTACAAGTCGCTTTGTGGCAAGAGGATGATCATGAAATTTTACAGACGCTACAGATTAACTTAAAACAAGGGAAATCGTTACAGGAAGTAAAGAAGCAACTACCACCAAGTTGTTGGGAAATTTGGTTAGCCTTATACTGTTTTGTAACCAGTGCAGAAGACATCGTTTTAACGGTCAATCGTGCTGATCAATGGGGTGGTGCTGAGGTAACAGCTTTAGTGGGTGCTTTGTCAGGAGCGTATAATGGAGTGAGTGCGATTCCGATTCCTTGGCGTTATCGTTACAAGGAACAACTCAAACGTTGGAAAGCCAAGCTAGAAGCCATGTTTATTACTTGGAGTGGTAGTTATCAATTTGCTAGGATAGGTCAGCCTATGGATATCAATCAGTTAGGCGCGATCGCGCTTCCAGGGGTAATTCAGGCTCGTCACTAGTGACTAAAAAAAAATTAATCATTTACAATAATGCTGATTCCGATAAGGAATTTTAGGCGATGAAACATGCTTCTCGTATTATCCAACCATTAACTCGCCATCGTAGAAATTGGCTTTCCTTGACTCGGTTTCTTAGAAGATGGGGGAGGCTTTTTTCTGGTTCTGGGTTAGTCTTTCTACTAGCTGTGGCGACACTCACCGGTGTTGTGGGGAATAGTCTCTATAATCAGCCTCAGTTGGGGATAGGAGCGCGATCGCCGCAGACGATTGTTGCGCCCTCGGATCTAACCGTCAAAAATGAGCGGGAAACCGAAATTAGACGGGAAAAAATGCGTTCCCAGCAAACCCCTGTTCTCAAAATTGATCAACAAAAGAGTGATCGCATTCTCGAAACCTTAGAAAGTCGGTTAGCAGAATTATCAGCCTTACGAAAAGAAGCTGGGGCAGATTTATTTATTGAAACCAATCAACTTTCGGAAGTCGTACAGGTTTATCTTCGCACTTGTTCCTCTCAGAAGTGGAATCAAATATTAAATAATCTTAGCGAACCCATTGAGAACCCTAATTCCCAATTAGAAAAGGCTCAAAATCAGCTTTATCAACTCTCACAAACGCTTTCATCAAGAGAGTTTTCTGATGTCATTACGACCATTAAAGAAGTCCGCGAACAATATCAAACCACATTAACAACGAGTCGTAAGCCGCGATCTTGGGAAAATAATCAACTAAGTAAAGCCCAAAAAACGATCTTATTACAGCTATCTCCCTCAGGTTGGGAAAAGACTAAAACTGGGCTTAAAAAAACCGCTCGACAGATGCTAGCGCAAGGAATTAGTGCTGGGGTTCCCGCTTCTGTGTTAGATAACGCAATTAGTGTGCAATTAGAAGGAACCGTTCCTGCCACTAGTGGTTCTCTGGGAAAAGAACTACTTAAAGACATATTAGAGCCAAATTTAATCGAAGATCAAGTCCAAACCGAACGTCAAGCGGAACAAGCTGCCTCCAATGTTTCGCCTGTGATGTTAAGCGTTGAGGAAGGGGAAACCATTGTTCGAGAAGGAGAAACCATTACTTATGAACAGTTTTTACTTTTAGATGAGTTTAATCTCAGTCAACGAGGGGTTAACTGGTTGGGATTAGTCGGTTGTGTTATCTTAATCAGCCTTGCTATTGCCATATTTTGGTTTACGAAGCGACAAGTGAGACGAGAGTTGCGACGGCGAGATCAACTCTTATTGACGTTTCTCAGTGTCATTAGCCCCTTATTGTTGATGCTAGAAGTGCCTTATTCCGCTTTACCGGCGGTGGCGTTATTAGTGAGTAGTTTTTATGGGCCAACTTTAGCTTTAACTCAAGTCAGTCTCATTACAGGCTTACAGGTGTATATGTTGTGGCATGGACAAGAAATGACGGTTCCTGGGGAGGCGTTAATCACTGGGGCAATTGGGGGATTATTGGCTGCCACCATTGCGGGAAAACTGCGATCGCGCGAAGAATTAGCTCTTTTAGGCGGAGGAATTGGCTTAGTGCAAGGGGCAACTTATCTTCTCCTCAGTTTGATCATCAAAGGGGATGTCTCCTTAGCCGAAGTGATTTATCATGGCTTATCAGGATTAGGGGGAAGTATTATTGCCTTTGGGTTATCTCCTTACTTGGAACGGTTATTTGATCTGGTAACGCCGATTCGATTAGCGGAATTAGCCAATCCCAATCGCCCGATGTTACAACGGTTAGCCCTTGAAACCCCCGGTACGTTTCAACATACCTTATTTGTGTCGTCTTTAGCCGAGGCAGCGGCACGAGAATTAAATTGTAATGTGGAATTGGTACGGGCGGGAACGCTTTATCATGATATTGGCAAAATGCACGATCCCTTGGGATTTATTGAGAATCAAATGGGCGGCAAAAATAAGCATGATGAGATTAATGATCCCTATGAAAGTGCCAAAATTATTAAAAAGCACGTCAGTCAGGGATTAGTCATGGCGCGTCGAATTGGGTTACCCAAAGCCCTTCAGAATTTTATCCCCGAACATCAGGGAACTTTACTGATTTCCTATTTTTATTTCCAAGCAAAACAACAAGCGAATGGAGAGGTTTCCGAGGCAGATTTTCGCTATGATGGGCCCACGCCTCAATCTCGGGAAACGGGGATTGTGATGCTGGCTGATGGGTGTGAAGCGGCGCTGCGATCGCTGAATGATGTTTCCGAGGAACAAGCCCTTTCCATGGTGAATAAAATTATTCGTTCTCGTTGGCAAGATGAACAGTTAAGGGATGCCAATTTAACGAAAACGGAATTAAAGCAAATTGCGAA
>CAZTXK010000231.1:0-4211 GCA_964617275.1 uncultured Dactylococcopsis sp.
AATAACGAACCCTACCGACAATTGGACTTTTTCAGCAACCCCTAGCTTAAATCAGAAAGCAGAGCTTTAACCTTAGCAGCCGTAGCCGGAGCAAGTAAGACCCCATTCCGATAATGTCCCGTCGCCAAAATTACATTATCATATCCTTGCAGAAGCTCAATCACAGGAGCCGCTTGTTCTGTCGGGCGAGGACGTTCCCCCGACCAAGTTTCTAAAATTTCGGCATTAGCTAAATCAGGATAATAAGCACAGGCTTGTTCCCAAACGCCATCTAAAGGATTAACAAGCGGTTGTTCTGGAAACTCGACCGTTGCGCCCACCCAATACTCACGATTTCCAAGCGGAATAATATGAACATCATTTCCTGTCACCACAGACTGTAATTCTTGAGACGAGGAATCATGCAAACGCACTCGCATGGCTTGTCCGAAAACAGGGATTAAAGGGCGTGGCTGTTTCAGATGTTGTGTCAGAGGAAATGAGCCTAAACCAGCCGCAATAATTAAATAATCCACCTCCCAATCCCCTTGATTGGTATGAACTGCATGACTGTGCTGAGAATTTCCTTGCTCTAGAACTGAAACTGCCGTCGCTTCGGTTTCCCAGCTTAGGGTTACCCCATTGTTTTGGGCTGCCTTAATTAAAGTTTCCGTTAGGGCTTTCGGGTTAACTTGGAAATCTTGGGGAGAATAAACAGCTCCCCTTATTTCTGAAGCATCAAGAGCTGGACAAGCCTCTTGCAACTGCACCTGATTCCACAATTCTAATTTCCAGCCCTGTTCAGCGCGTAAACTGGCTAACTCTTCCCATTTTGCCATTTCTTCCGGGGAGAAACAGAGATCAATTAACCCTTGAACTTGGGGAATGGTGTCCCCAGTTTGTTCTGTGATTTCTGCGATTAACTGCGGATAGCGACGGAGACTGATCTCTCGTAACTCCCAAGCCCGTCCTTGTTTTTTGTGGCTAATGACCCCTAGTAAAAGCCCAAGGGCTGCCCCCGTCGAAGCTGTAGCCGGAGCATTTTTATCAATGAGCGTGATTTCAAATTCAGGGTTTTGGCTTAATTCATAAGCGATGGTTGCGCCCACAATTCCACCGCCAACAATCATAATCTGTTTCATGAATTTTCACGGGCTTTCTTCTCTGGGATTAAACTGAGATAATTATCAAAGTCAGTGAGAGCGCGATCGTAATTTTGTAACGCACGAGAAGCTACTTCACTATCCACAGCCGCATCAACTTTTTCTAAATCTTGGAAGAGGGCTTTGGCGTAATCCTTAGCCTTTTCTTTGTCTTGCGGTAAAAGATTACGAGTGACATAACTCATTTCCCGACGGAGTCCACCGAGAGGACCATGTAATAAACTACTTGCATCAGACCATTGTTTTTGGTTTAATAAAGTTTCTAATTCAGTCAAGCGTTTTCGCGCTTGTTTGACAGGGGTTAAAGCTCGCTGAATTTGCTCAATTTGTTCATTGCTATAAGTGGGAGGCGGGGTATTTTCATTTGCCCCACCACAGCTAACCAGTACCGTTGCGACTAAAGCCAGAAATAACGATAATATAGAGCGTTTTTTTAACATGACGATTAAATGCTGTATAAATCAATTTATTTTCTCAGCATATCAAGTTCTGTGTTTCTCGGAAAGAAAAAGGGACAACTAAAGACTTTCGGACTGGGTTATTGTAGAGATAATCGTGCTTATGATAGGTTATGGATCGTCAAACGTTTGCAGGGGATGGCTCAACCAATCGCCTTCGTAACCCCAATGTCTGGACAGAAAGACTGATTGTAATTGCCCTGTTATTGGCAGGGTTATTATTATTTACAATTAATTTAGGGAGTTTACCGCTTCGAGATTGGGATGAAGGAACAGTGGCGCAGGTAGCGCGAGAGATTTTTAAAGCCCCTGCAAACAGCGATCGCTGGTTATTTCCTACACTCTGGGGAGAACCTTATCTCAACAAACCGCCGTTAGTTCACGATCTGATTGCTCTTTTTTATGGGCTTTTTGGGGTTAATGAAACCGCAGCCCGTCTTCCCAGTGCCCTTTTTATGACCATTTCTGTTCCTTTATTTTATGGCGTAGGGAGAGAACTTTTTACCATTCGACAACCTGCATTATTATCGACCTTAGTTTATTTAACCACCTTGCCTCTGGTGCGTCATGGACGGTTAGCCATGTTAGAAGGGGCAATAATTTGTTTTCAGGTGTTGTTATTGTGGTCAGTGCTGCGATCGCGCCGTGATTTACGCTGGTGTTTAGGGATTGGGTTAAGTTTAAGCCTCATTGCCCTCACAAAAGGGATGATGGCAATTTTACTTGCAGGAATTGTCCTAGGGTTTCTAGCTTGGGATACCCCTCGTTTATTCCGCAGTTTCTATTTTTGGGGAGGTCTTCTCATCGGTTGTTTACCGGGGATAGCTTGGTATGGCATCCAGTGGTATCACTACCAAGATCAATTTGTAGAAACAGCCCTTCTTTCTCAATCTCTGGAACGAATTTGGACATCAGTGGATAATAATAGCGGCCCCCCCTGGTATTATCTTTTACCCTTACTTCACTTCCTACCCTGGTTAATTTTTGCAATCTCTGGTTTGCGTTTAGCTTGGGAGGAAAAACTTTGGGGTTGGGCGAAACTGGCTTTAGTGGGAAGTGGAGTTTACTTTCTGGTTATTTCTGTAATGAGCACCAAATTACCTTGGTATATTTTGCCCCTTTATCCTTTCTTAGCTTTGGCAACAGGGGGCATTCTTAATGAGGTGTTACGTTCTCCCAGAGAGTATCATTATCCCCGTCATTGGGGCTTTTTATTACTACTTTTGGGATTAGTTGGTGTCGGGGCCAGTATTTATTATGGGGTGGGAGAAGAGAGCAGCAAAGAGTTAGTCTTAATTTGTTTAACCGTGGGATTAACTACAGGAATTAGTGGTTCTTTAATTCTGCGACGAGATTCCCAATTTATTAGTATGCTGGTTTGGGGAATGTATTTATCCTTGCTCTTTTTAGTCACCTCTCCTCATTGGATTTGGGAATTAAATGAAGCCTATCCTGTGCAACCAGTAGCCATGCTGATCCGAGATTATGTTCCTGATGACTCCCAGATTTATACCTCTTACCCTTATGAACGTCCTAGTTTAAATTTTTACGCCCAAAGGCAAGTGATTCCAGCAAGCACAGAAGAATTACAATTTTATGTAGAACAACCCCCAGGCATTTACTTATTAGTAGATACAAAAACCTTACAGGAACTAGATTTAAATCAAAGCCATTGGCAACGTTACCAAGCCCCCCCGAACTGGAATTTAATTATTCGTTCAACGTTTGAGATTGAAGATAAATAATTTTATTATCGATCGCGCTTTACAGAAACAATCTCTCGAACCCGATAAATTGGTCTTCCTTGCGACTCATGATAAGTCCGAATCAACAGTTCTCCTAATAAGCCAAAAGAAAATAATTGTACGCCAGCTAAGAGTAATACCACTACTAAAATTAATAAAGGGCGATCGCCGATATTTTGACCAAAGCCAAATTTAATAACCGTTAAATAACTTCCTGTTAATACGCCTAACCCCATGGAAATTAAGCCTAAAGAACCAAAAACGTGCATGGGGCGTGTGAGAAATTTCTGCATAAACCAAATGGTTAATAAGTCCATTAATACTCGTAAGGTTCGCCCTAAGCCATATTTACTACTTCCATAGCGTCGGGGATGATGTTTAACAGGAATTTCAGCAATTTTTGCCCCTTCCATAAAGGCAAGTGCGGGGAGAAACCGATGCAATTCTCCATATAAATTCATATCGGCTAAGAGTTCAGCGCGGTATCCTTTTAAGGAACAGCCATAGTCATGGATACGAACATTTGTCACTCGCCCAATTATCCAGTTGGCAATTTTAGACGGGAGTAAACGAGTTAATGCTGCATCGTGACGGTGTTTACGCCAGCCACTGACTAAATCATATCCTTCTTCTAATTTTGCAATCAGGTTAGGAATATCACTGGGATCATTTTGCAGATCGGCATCAAGGGAAATGATAAACTCTCCTTGAGCATGATTAAACCCGGCTGCCATGGCGGCGGTTTGTCCATAATTCCGACGGAGAATGACCGCACATAAATCATTGCGAGTTGTGGCTAATTGTTTGAGTCGAGAAACCGAACCATCTTTAGAGCCATCATCCACACAAATGACTTCATAGGAATA
>CAZTXK010000232.1:0-2932 GCA_964617275.1 uncultured Dactylococcopsis sp.
TCAAGCGCGCGATCGCGTCGAAACCTTACTCCAAAAATTACAATCTCCCCTCCCTAAAATCGCCCAAGAAGTCTCTCTCTCTACTTCTCCTCCTTCCGAAACTTATTCCTATCAAAGTACCACTACTGAAGCTGATTTTTGTCAAAGTGTGGAAAAAGCAAAAGACTATATTCACGCAGGAGATATCTTTCAGGTAGTTCTCTCGCAACGCCTCAATACTACCTACACCGGACACCCATTTAATCTTTATCGGGCGTTAAGAATGGTCAATCCCTCTCCCTATATGGCGTATTATCAGTTTGGAGACTGGCAATTAATTGGATCTTCTCCTGAGGTAATGGTAAAAGTGGAATTAAGCCCTGATAATCACCGAATGCGCGGAACATTACGCCCCATTGCTGGAACGCGCAAACGGGGAAAAACTGTTCCGGAAGATACTGCCCTTGCTGAAGAATTATTACAAGATGAAAAGGAACGTGCTGAACATATCATGTTAGTGGATTTAGGGCGCAATGACTTAGGGCGAGTTTGTCGCAAAGGGAGTGTAACAGTTGATGAATTAATGAGCATTGAGCGATATTCTCATGTGATGCACATTGTTAGTAATGTCATTGGGGAGATTGCCGCAGATAAAACCGCTTGGGAAGTCTTAAAAGCCACCTTCCCCGCCGGAACTGTTAGCGGTGCGCCCAAAATTCGCGCCATGGAAATTATTGCCGAATTAGAACCCCATCGCCGGGGCCCCTATTCAGGCGTTTATGGCTATTATGACTTTGAAGGACAACTCAATAGCGCGATCGCGATTCGCACCATGATCGTCCGTCCGCAAGGGGAAAACCAGCATACTGTCTCGGTTCAAGCAGGTGCAGGGGTGGTTGCCGATTCCATCCCTCAAAAAGAATATGAAGAAACCCTGAATAAGGCAAAAGGATTGTTAGAGGCAATTCGCTCCCTTCATTCGAGTTAGTGAATAATTGATAATTAATAATAAATAAGGGATAATAGGTAAAGATATCCTTGATAATAATTTGCTTTAATTAAATGACGATTACAGTTTTTTTAAAATTTATAGTGGGTTTAGCTCTATTAGTGAAAGGGGCTGATTATTTAGTCGCAGGAGCTGGAAAATTAGCCACGTTAGCAGGAATTTCCCCGTTAGTAGTGGGGTTAACTGTCGTTGCTTTTGGGACAAGCTCGCCAGAATTAGCAGTTAGCATTAAAGCGAACTTTACCGAACAAGCTGCGATTTCTGTGGGGAATGTTGTTGGAAGTAATATCACCAACATTTTATTGATTTTAGGCATTGGGGCAACAATTGCTCCTTTAAGAGTCTCGGAAAAATTAGTCAGAATGGATGTTCCCATTATGATTGGAATTTCTGTTTTGCTACTATTTTGCAGTTTAGATGGTAAGTTAGGTAAAATTGATGGAGCTTTATTTTTATTAGGTGGAATTAGTTATACTACTTATCTTTTTATTCAAAGTCGGCGTAATAATTCTTCCCCAGAAGAAGTGGTAGAAGAGTTTGATGTTATTCCCGAAGAAAAATCGCGGAAAGAATGGTTAACCAGTGCCGGCTTACTATTAATTGGATTGATTATGGTTGTTCTCGGATCAAATTGGCTCGTTTCAGGGGCAACCACATTTGCCACCGCCTTAGGAATTAGTGAATTAGTCATTGGCTTAACGATCGTGGCACTAGGAACTTCGTTACCTGAATTAGCAACCTCAATTGCCGCTAGTATGCGAGGAGAAAGAGACATTGCTGTCGGTAACGTGGTTGGCAGTAATATTTTTAATATTTTAATTGTCTTAGGAACAGCAGGACTAATTTCACCATCAGGAGTAGAAGTTTCTCCCGCTGCAATTAATTTAGATATGCCCATTATGATTGCTGTTGCGGTGGCTTGCCTTCCCATTTTCTTTAGTGATAACTTGATTACTCGTGGGGAGGGAATTTTCTTTTGGTTTTATTACATCGTTTACACGCTTTTCTTATTCTTAAAATCAACCGAACACGCACAACTACCTGTTTTTAACACTGTTATGCTGTGGTTTGTAATTCCAATAACAGCTCTTACTTTAATAATTTTAACCATTTCTGCTTGGCGCGAACGAAAATCGAAAGCAAATGAAAAGCATACGAATACTAACTCATGACAAAAATCAGAAATAATCCTTTCGACATAGTGATTGTTTTAGGAAAATGTTTACTATATTACATATCGTAATTACAAAACTTAACTTTTCCAGATTAACTACTATGAAATCTCTATCTTTACAACTTCTAAGCCTTAGCCTTGTAACGACAACTGCACTGGGTTTTTCCTCAGCAGCGATCGCGCAAACAACCCAAACCACTTCTCAACAGCAATTACAAATTGCCCAAGCCGAAGAAACCATTGTTGGGGTTGCTAGTGGCGATGAAACCTTTAGCACCTTAGTTTCTGCTGTAGAAGCTGCCGAACTCGTAGAAACCTTACAAGGAGAAGGGCCATTTACCGTTTTTGCCCCCACTAATGAAGCCTTTGATGCACTTCCTCAAGAAGTGGTGGCGTTTCTGGTAAAACCTGACAATCAAGACTTATTACAAGAGCTTTTAACCTACCACGTTGTAGAAGGCAACGTTATGTCCACAGATTTAGAAACGGGGATAGTGAACTCTCTTGAGGGAGAACTTGCTGTTGGGGTTTCCCAAGAGGGAGTCACGGTTAATGAAGCTAATGTGATTCAAGCTGATGTCGAGGCTAGTAATGGTACAATCCATGTGATTGACAAGGTTCTGATGCCCGAAGGCTTTTTAGAAAGTATAGAAGCTCGCATGGGGACTGATATGGAAGCAGCGGAAGCCGCAGACATGGAAGCGGAAATGGATAGTGATGAGCTAGAAGTTGACACTGAAGCTAGTGACACTGAAGACATGGAAGCGGAA